>CACZPL010000066.1 GCA_902783015.1 uncultured Lachnospiraceae bacterium | reverse complement strand
TTATCTGGTGCCGGTTTTCGAAGCGGGTGAGATGCCGGTTGTGGCAGTGGCCGCGCTTTTACAGCATAACACCTCCGGGATCATTTCGCTCAAGGAGGATAACATCCTTGCACCGAAGGACCTTGAGGGAAAGAATTACGCGACCTGGGAGCTTCCCATCGAGCAGGCGATGTTAAAGTATCTGATGGAGCAGGACGGCGGTGATTTTTCCAAGGTGAACCTGATCCCGGGAAATGTGCTCGACGAGCCGACGGCATTGCAGCAAAACATAGACGCGATCTGGGTATACTACGGCTGGGCGGGCATCTCCACAAAGCTTGCCGGACTTGACACCAACATGTTTTACTTCAAGGACCTGGCTCCTGAAATTGATTATTACAGCCCTGTGATCGTCTCAAACACGGACTTCTTAAAGGAGCATCCGGAGGAGGCAAAGGCCTTCCTTGCCGCAACACGCAAGGGATATGAACTCGCGATCGGCGATCCCGAAAAGGCAGCCGACATTCTCTGCGAGACGGTACCGGAGCTTGACAAGACACTGGTCCTTGAAAGCCAGAAGTGGCTTGCGGATCAGTACAAGGCGGAGGTCTCGCAATGGGGCTATATCGACGGAGATCGCTGGGATGCGTTTTTCAAGTGGCTGTCCGACAGAGAACTCTGCAAGGAGATTCCGGCAGGAACCGGATTTACAAATGATTATCTGAATTAGGGAGAACGATGAAGGATATTCTGCGTGCCGAGCAACTGAATAAGTGCTTTGAGGAAAAAAAAGTGCTTAACGATGTATCGATCCGTCTGCGGGAGGGAGAACTCGTCTGCCTGCTCGGAGTTTCGGGTGTGGGAAAGACCACGCTCTTTAACATCCTGTCGGGACTTTTGCTTCCGGATACCGGTCGTGTGCTTCTTAAAGATGAGGATGTGACCGGAAAGACCGGGCAGATGTCCTATATGCAGCAAAAGGACCTGTTGCTTCCGCACAAGACCGTGCTCGACAATGTAGCTCTCCCCATGGTGCTTGCGGGCGTGAAGAAAAAAGAGGCGCGGGAGAGGGCTGCGGTTCATTTTGACCGGTTCGGGCTCACGGGGACGGAAGCAAAGTACCCTGCGCAGCTTTCCGGCGGCATGCGGCAGCGCGCGGCACTTCTTCGCACCTATCTCTGTGATAAGCCGGTGGCACTTCTCGATGAGCCGTTTTCTGCGCTTGATACCATCACCCGCGGGAATCTGCGGGACTGGTATCTGTCCGTGATGGAGGAAATCCGTCTTTCCACGCTGTTTATCACGCATGATATCGATGAGGCGATCCTGCTCTCGGACAGGATCTATGTTCTTAACGGAAGTCCCGCGGTGATCGCCGCGGAGATCGAAGTAAAAGAAAAGAAGCCCCGGAGTGGGGCGTTTTCGCTGACGGAGGCGTATCTTGCCTATAAGAGAAAGATAGTTGAGCTGTTATAGGATACTCTGTACCGCAGCTTTGTATTCCGCGAGGTGTTCGGCCTTGCGGATTTTTTTGATCATGGAATCCGTGTCGCTTTCACCCTTGCAGCGCGCGATATAGTGACAGCAATAAAACATCAGCTCCTTCATCCTGTGAAGCAGCGGCCTGTCACCGGGCATCTCGGAAAGGTAGCCCTCCATCATTTCGGCATGGAAATCACGGAAGCGCGCAAGGTCAAGGGACGGTTCGCTTCCGTTTAGTTCGGTGATAAGCTCCGGGTTGTATAAAAGGTATCTGCCGATCATCACGGTATCCGTAGCCGGTGCCTTTTTAAGCAGGGCCGCAAGATGGGAGGGATCCTCGATATTCCCGTTATATACAAGGGGAACATTGATTTTTTTTGTCGCGAGCACATAGGCATCGAGTGACGGCATATCACGGTAAAACTGTTTCTGGAACCTGGGATGGATGATCAGCTCTTTAATGGGGTATTTTGCATAGAGATCCAGGATCTGCTCCCAGTTTTCCGCATCCTTTACGCCGATGCGTGTCTTTACGGAGATGGGGAGCGGACTTTTATCGAAGACGGTCTCCAAAAAGGCTTCCAAACGATCGGGCACGGAGAGGAACCCGGAGCCTTTTTTCTTCGCGACCACGGTTCCCGAAGGACAGCCGAGATTCAGGTTTACCTCGTCGTAGCCGAGATCCGCAAATTTATCGGCGAGGGTGAGAAAGATGCCGGTATCATTGCACAGGATCTGCGGGACCACGCGCAGGTTTTTGTTGTTTTCAGGGTTGATGTCGTGGAGTTCCCGTTTGTTGAAACCGATGCTCGAAAAAAAGGGGGTGTAGTAGGTGCTGCACCCCCCGTAGTATTTTGCAAAAGCATTGCGAAAGATATAGGTTGTGATGCCCTCCATGGGGGCGAAATAATAATTCATTGTGAATAATGTGTCGGTACACAAAACATCAGGCAGATCCGAAAATTTCCCCGATAATCATTTTCGGATCTTGTCTGATGTTTTTGTGTACCTCTTAATGTTTTGATTGAAGAGTTGTCTGTTGTCTCAATAACTATAGTTTTTTTTCGCGGGAGGCATCAAGAATTTAGGTTCTTTCTTGCGGTTGCGAGCATCAGCTTGATGCGGTTGACCTGGTTGACTTCCGAAGCACTCGGGTCGAAATCGATGGGTACGATGTTCGCATCCGGGTATGCGTTCCTTAAGGACTTGATCACACCCTTGCCCACGATGTGGTTCGGCAGGCAGGCGAAGGGCTGGCAGCACACGATGTTGCCGGCACCGCTCTTGATGAGCTCCACCATTTCGCCGGTCAAAAACCAGCCTTCACCGGTCTGGTTGCCGATGGATACGATGGGCTTTGCATACTCTGCCAAATGCTTGATATGAACGGGCGGAGTGAAGCGCTTGCTCTTCTTTAAAGCGCGGGTCACGGGGCGGCGCAGAAGCTCCAAGCCCTCGATGCCGAGGTTCGCGTTTCTTGCGGTCTTTTTCGGCCGACCCAAAAACTCTGCCTTGTAGGTGTTGTTGTAGAAGCTGTACATGAAGAAGTCAAGGAGATCCGGCATCACGGCCTCGGCACCTTCCGCCTCCAACAGATCCACAATATGGTTGTTTGCGGAGGGTAGGAACTTGACTAAGATCTCGCCGACGATACCGACCTTCGGCTTTACCACATCCTCGCGGAGCGGAACATTGTCAAAGTCGGCTACGATCTGATTGACCAGATGCGTGAAGCCGCGGCCGCCTGCCTGCATACAGCGGATGGCGGCGTGCTCCCATTTTCTGTGCAGCTTGTTGACAGAACCCGGTACCTTTTCGTAGGGTCGGGTCTTATATACCACGCGCATGAAGAGGTCGCCTAAAGCGAGGGCCTGCATCGCGCACTTGATGGTCTTTACGTTCGGCTTAAAGCCTGAGTTTGCCTCAAAGCCCTGTACGGAGAGGGCGATGACGGGAATCTGCGGATAGCCGGCTTTTGCGAGAGCACGGCGGATAAAGCCTACATAGTTTGTTGCACGGCAGCCGCCGCCGGTCTGTGTCATAACGACAGCCAGCTTGTTTACATCGTAGTTACCCGATTCGATGGCGTGCATCATCTGCCCGACCACGATCATGGAGGGGTAGCAGGCATCGTTGTTCACGAACTTCACGCCGGTATCCACGACCTCCTTGTTGGCGTCGGGAAGCATCACGATATTTAAGCCCATGTGCTCTAAAGCGGGCTTTAAGATGTTGAAATGGATCGGCGACATCTGCGGGCAGAGAAGGGTGTAATCCTTCATCTGATCGGTAAACTCCACACGGTCGATATTGCTCGGAACCGGTGTCGGGCAGTAGCCTGCCTTCTTTCTGACCTTGACCGCCGAGATGAGGGAGCGGATACGGATCCTTGCCGCACCGAGGTTGCTGACCTCGTCGATCTTTAATACCGTGTAGATCTTACCGGAATTGGACAGGATATCGTTTACGCAGTCCGTGGTCACGGCATCCAAGCCGCAGCCGAAGGAGTTTAACTGGATCAGCTCCAAGTTGTTGCTGGTCTTTACGTAGTTTGCCGCCTTGTACAGACGGGAGTGGTACATCCACTGGTCGGATACGATGAGGGGACGGTCCACCTTGCCTAAGTGTGCCACGGAATCCTCGGTCAAAACCGCGATGCCGAAGGAGTTGATCAGCTCCGGCAGACCATGGTTGATCTCGGGATCCAAGTGGTAGGGGCGGCCGGCAAGCACGATGCCGAGTCTGTCCTCCTTCTCGCAGTAGGCGATGACCTCCTCACCCTTTTTCTGGATGTCGGCCTTGACGCGGTCAGCCTCCTTGTAGGCGGCCTCCACGGCGGCAGAGATCTCTTCCTTTGTCACGTCCGTATATTTCTTGAATTCACGGAAGAGTCTGTCCTTTAAGGCCTCCTTGTTGTCTAAGGCCAGGAAGGGACGGATATAGGTGATATCATCCGCCGAGATCTCCTCCATATTGTTCTTGATATTTTCCGCGTAGGAGGTAACGATGGGGCAGTTGTAGTGGTTGTTTGCGTCCGGTGTCTCGTTGACCTCGTAGGGAATACAGGGGTAGAAGATATTTTTGATGTTCTGCTTGATGAGCCACATCACGTGACCGTGGCTGATCTTTGCAGGGTAACACTCGGTGTCGCTCGGGATGGACTCGATGCCCAGCTGATAGATGTCGCGGGTGGACATGGGGGAGAGCAGTACCCGATACCTAAGCTTCGTCAGGAAGGTGAACCAGAAGGGGTAATTCTCGTACATGTTTAAAACGCGCGGCACACCGATCTCGCCGCGGCTTGCCTTTTCCGCGGAGAGCGGCTCGTAATCAAAGAGCCTGTTCAATTTATACTCAAAGAGGTTCGGTACATTGTCCTTGTTTTTCTTTAAGCCGATACCCTTCTCACAGCGGTTGCCGGATACGAACTTTCTGCCGCCCGGGAACTGGTTGATGGTAAGCAGACAGCTGTTGGTACAGCCCTTGCAGCGGGCCATGGTGGTCTTGTAGGTAAGCGCTTCCATGTCCTCTTTGGAGAGCATGGTGGATGTGTAGCCCTCCTCGAAATTGTCACGTGCGATCAGGGCAGCGCCGAAGGCACCCATGATGCCGGCGATATCCGGGCGTACGGCCTCGCGGCCGGACACGAGCTCGAAGGCGCGGAGCACGGCGTCGTTGTAGAAGGTACCGCCCTGAACCACGATCTTCTTGCCGAGCTGCTTGGGATCGGTCAGCTTGATCACCTTGATGAGGGCGTTCTTGATGACGGAGTAGGCTAGGCCTGCGGAGATATCGGCTACATCCGCGCCTTCCTTTTGTGCCTGCTTCACCTTGGAATTCATGAAGACGGTACATCTCGAACCGAGATCGATGGGCTGCTTTGCAAAGAGCGCGATCTTGGCAAAGTCCTTGATCTCGTAGCTTAAGGATTTGGCGAAGGTCTCGATAAAGGAACCGCAGCCTGAGGAGCAGGCCTCGTTTAAGAGGACATTGTCCACGACCTTGTTCTTGATCTTGATGCACTTCATGTCCTGACCGCCGATATCGAGAATACAGTCCACATCCGGGGAGAAGAAGGCCGCAGCGGTGTAGTGCGCGATGGTCTCCACCTCGCCGTAGTCGAGCATCAGCGCGGACTTGATCAGTGCCTCGCCGTAGCCGGTGGAACAACCCGAAGCGATGACAGCATCCTTCGGGAGCACGGAAAAGATCTCCTTCATTGCGCGCAGCGTGGTCTTTAACGGGCTGCCGTTGTTGGAGGAGTAAAAGTCATATAAGAGGGAGCCGTCCTCGCCGACTAAGGCCACCTTGGTGGTTGTGGAGCCTGCGTCGATGCCGAGGAAGCATTTTCCCTTGTAGGTCTTTAAGTCGCGTCTTGTGATCTTGTACTTGGATTGTTTGTCCAGGAATTCTTTGTATTCCGTTTCATCCTTGAATAAGGGATCCAAACGGTCCACGGCCTGTGCCACCTGAAGCTCCGGCGTGAGCAGCGCGGAGAGTGCCTCTAATGAAAAGCTTACGTCATCCTTTGACTGAAGCGCTGCGCCTACAGCCGCGAAAAGGTGGGAGTGGGAGGGCGCGATGATGGCATCGTCCTTTAATTCAAGTGTGCGGATAAAGGATTCTCTTAACTGATCCAGGAAATGAAGCGGACCGCCCAGGAAGGCAACGTTGCCGCGGATGGGTTTTCCGCAGGCAAGTCCGCTGATGGTCTGGTTTACAACCGCCTGAAAGATGGAGGCCGCCAGGTTCGGCTTGGTTGCGCCCTCGTTGATGAGCGGCTGGATATCCGTCTTTGCGAACACACCGCATCTTGCGGCGATGGGGTAGATGGTATCGTAGGTCTTTGCGTACTCGTTTAAGCCCATAGCATCGGTCTGCAGAAGGGCAGCCATCTGGTCGATAAAGGAACCGGTACCGCCGGCGCAGACGGAATTCATGCGCTGCTCGATGACATTGGAAAAATAGATGATCTTTGCGTCCTCACCGCCGAGCTCGATTGCCACGTCGGTCTGAGGCGCATAGTCCTTTAAGGCGTCGGAAACACAGACCACCTCCTGCTCGAAGGGTACCTTGATGACGCTGGCAAGGGCCAGTCCGCCGGAACCGGTGATGGTGGGAGATACCGCGATATCACCGAGTTCGGATGCAGCCTTATCCAAAAGATCTTTTAAGGTTTCTTTGATATTTGCAAAGTGACGTTTGTAGTCCGAAAACAGAATGTTGGACCGCTCATTGATGATGGCGATCTTGACTGTGGTTGAGCCGATATCGATACCTAAACGATTCATGAGTTTTACCTTTCATTTTACTTCGCCTGTCATTCTGAGCGAAGCGAAGAATCCTGTAATATTAATTCTCAAAAACAACAAAAGCATTATATAAGAAACGACTCTTTATTTCAATACTTATTTTGCTTGTATTTTCCCCGTATGTACGCTATAATATATAAGGTTTTTTGTGCCCATAAGGTGCGACCGAATAATTACGGAAACGGTGAAAAGCTTTGAAGGGTTTATATAAATTAGAACAAAAATTCGGGAAGTTCTCGATTCCGAATCTACCGATCATCTTGCCGGCGATCTTCGGTATCAGCTATATCTTAGCCGATGCGGCGCCGGATATCTACGAGAAACTGCTCTTTTCCGCTGATGCGATCTACGGTGGACATCAGTTCTGGAGAATTTTTACCTGGATCTTTACCATGCCGGGTGGCTTTAATTATTTCACGCTCGTCATGCTCTTTGTGTATTTTTCCCTCGGACGTTCGGTGGAACGGGCAATCGGCACCTTCATGTACAATTTGTACATCTTCGGCACCATGCTCGCCATCACCATCGGCAGTCTGATCGTCGGGGCCGTAAACTATAACAAGTACTTAAAGCTCATTCCGGAAGAGTATAAGGGAACGATCAATTTTGATTACAATCTGTGGCCGACCTATTTCCTTCTCTATACGATATTGCTCGGCTTTGCACTTTGTTACAGTGATTCCATCATGCTGTTGATGTTTGTGATTCCGATCCAGGCAAAATGGATCGCAGTGATCGACCTGATCTGGTTATCCTGGGAGTTTTATCAGGGCGACGCCTACGCGAGAGTGACCATCGGCGCAGTTATTTTGGTCTGGCTGGTTTTCGTGTTCGTAATGAAGGGCTATTCAGCCGGAAAATCCAGGATCTATGCGAGCGGTGCACGACCGATGCAGCGAAAGACACCGAATACAAGGAGCGGGGGTACGGCAAATCATTCGTCCAAAGGCGAGGTCATTGATTTCCCCGGAAAGAACGGAAAGCCGATCCACAAATGTGCTGTATGCGGCAGGACGGAGAAGGACGATGCATCTTTGGAATTCCGTTACTGCTCCAAGTGCAACGGCAATTTCGAGTATTGCAGCGAACACTTATATACACACGAACATGTGAAATAACCAGGTAAGTATTATGAAATCGAAAAGTAAGATCATCATTTCGAATATAACCCGCGGCGAGAACGTGAACGAAAACGTAAAAGACTATGCAAAGCTGCTCGCCTGCCGTTACAACGCCTACGCGACGGTCCGCTCGTCCATGAATTACTACACCATGCGCGAGATCGTGGAGGATGCCGGAGAGGAGAAAACGCGGGTTAAGGAGAGCTTTTTAAAGATCAGGGATCTGATCAGAAACTACATTCTGACCACGGATACCGTGAATTCTAATGTGCTTTCCAAGATCCGTGCGCTCAGGGATCAGATGGAATACCGCATGAAGATCCTGACGGCTTACATTGACGCATACCAGATTTATGAGTATGTCTTAAACCGCGTGGAGTACGGCATCAAGGGCAATACGCAGGATGTGGACACCGCGGCGCTTTCCGATAAGATGATGCAGTACGTGTTTTCCGAGCAGGACACCGTGGTGATCAATTCAAAGCTGCAGCTTTTGATGGCACAGCTTCCGGTGCGCATGACGAAAACGAAATTCTTTGATATATTGTCGAATACATTAAACATCTACCAGGGCGGCGAGACCGCTTCGGTAGACGAATTCTGCGAGATGCTGCTCGCAACCGTACTCGCGGAACTCCCCTCGGGCTTTGATACGGAATACCCGGAGCTGCATCGGCTTTATGCGGATCTTTCCGCAGCGGATTACAAGGAGATCTCCGAGCACGATTTCGATGACCTGATGGCACGCCTTTCTTCCTGTGTGCGGGTGATCCAAAATGAGGTCTCGGATTACATGCTTCTTACCGAGATCACCAATGATGTTTATACCATGCTGCTCACCACCGATGCCTGCTTTGAAGAAAACAAAACCATGGCCGGCTACGCTGCGGCGATCGAGATCCTTTCCGCCTGCGTGAAGACGGAGGGACCCTTTTCAGATGAACAGTCGGACGGCATGATGAATTTCTTCCTCGCCATGGAGGGCTCCCAGGAGGATCTGTACGAGGACGTGGTAGTGCTCGAGGCGGCCTTTGACGATGTGAGAAACGGGCAGGCAGAGGTGATCGGACAGGAAAACCTTGTCGACGAATTTGACAAGCTCGACATGATCTCGAAGCTGCTTTCCACAAGCCTCTTCGTGAAGCTCGATACAGAGGAGGAAGCAACCGGCGAACCCTGCGACGCGGCCTACATTGCAAAGGTGAAAGCAGGAATGGAAGAGAAGCTTACCGCATTGTTTAAGGATAACAGCAAGCCGGTAGTGCGGTCCATGATGGCAAAGCTGCTTGCCGCCATGCCGATCTTTATGAACAACACGCAGGAGATCAAGGCGTATTTTGATTATGTGCTCGGCAGCGTGAGCGATGCCTCGGAGCTGACCGCCACCGAAAAGCTGATCACCGAGATCATTGAGGAAGATTAAGATGCGAATATCCGATGCGTATTACACCTGCGGGATCAGGGAAAAGAAACGAAACGGGATCGTAAGATCCATAGAAAAGGATAAATCCGAAAAAGGTATCTTCGTGGTGATCCTTCCGGTGTACGGCAAGGATCTGCTCGAGATCTATGAATATGACAAGCTCCTTGAAGTCAGCGATAAAGCAGGGCTTACCGATATCTGTGTGGTCGGGATCGCTAAGGATTACGACTGCGCATGTGATCTTGTGACGGAGGTCATTCAGGATGTGTATGACAGCTTCGGAACGGATATGGATGTAAAGAAGTTTTTTGATGAGCATGCGGAGGGTGTGACAGAACTTTGAGTGTGGTTTTGACGATCTTAAAGGTAATACTGTGGATCATCCTGATCCTGCTCGGTCTGGTATTGCTCCTTTTGCTTTTGATCCTGCTTTGCCCCATCCACTATAAGGCGGATGTGAAATATGCCGGAAAAGCAAAGGTCGGTGCAAAGATCAGGTACATGATCTTTTCGGTGAAGATCCTGTTTGATCAGGAGACGAAGCAGTTAGACACTGTGGTCCGTGTGCTTGGGATCCGTTTTAAGGGCGGAGGCAGGCATAAAAATCATACGCAGGATATCACCGAGGAAGAGGTTCAAAAACAGGTAGAAGAGCACGGTACATCCTACGATGAATTTGCGGATGCGGGCATGGATGTGGAAGATGCCATGAGTGAAACGGTCGCAGAAGACACGCCGGAGGAGACCCCGGCAGAAACTCCTCAGGACGCTGAGATTGCTGAAATACCGACCATTGCACTGCCGGAGGAAACGGATATTACCTACGGAGAACCGGAGGAACAGGAAATCAGTATCGATTCCTCGGAGCTTCTCGATACACTTCCCGAGATCGACGAGGAGCGTGAGGCAAAGGTCAACTTCGTGGCCGGGATCATAGCGAAGATCTCGGATCTGATCGAAAAGATCGCAGGCAAGCTCACTGCCTTTTCCGGGTGGCTCTGGGACAAGGCTGATGAGGCCTCCGACAAGCTGGACGAGGGCCTTACCAAGGCAGATCAAAAACTGGTTAAAACGGAAAGAAGGATAGACAGATTCATAAAATTCTGGGAGCTTGAGTGCACCGAAAAGACGAAGGTCTATCTGATCAAATATATCAAGGGTGCGATCAGACATATCGCGCCGCGCAAGGCAAAGGGCTATGCGCATTACGGTTTCGATGAGCCCTATAAGACGGGAACCGTGACGGGGTACTTAAGCGTACTTCCCTGTATGTATCAAAAGAAGCTTATCCTGGCACCGGATTTTTACGAGAAGGTCATGGATGTGGATGTCTCTGTAAAGGGGCATATCGTGCTCGGGTATCTGGTACGGATCATATTTAACATCAATCTTTGGAAGACATACAAAGCGTTTAAGCGGATGAATGCCGCAAACAACGCCGCAAATAAAGCCTAACAATTGAGGGAGGAACCATCATGACGAAGTCATGATTCGGAATGGTTCCGACCGTGTGGGCAGGATTGCGAAGCAATCGTGCCGTTACATATTATATGAGGGGGAAATAAGAATGGCAAACAATAATTTCAATGAAACAATCGGATCCATGTTTAAAGGGTTAGACACCCTGATCGGCACAAAGACCGTTGTCGGCGAGCCGACCTTCGTGGGCGATACGATCATCGTACCCCTCGTAGACGTCAACTTCGGTATCGCAGCCGGTGCCTGGGCAAGAAACGGCAGCAAGAACTCCTCCGCCGGCGGTATGGGCGGCAAGATGAGTCCCTCCGCGGTGCTCGTGATCAAGGACGGCTCCGCCAAGATGGTCAGCGTAAAACCGGGTGACACCATCACCAAGATCATCGATATGGTCCCCGACGTCGTCGACAAAGTTGCCAGCATCAAAAACAAAGGAGCGAAATCTCCGGAGCAAACTGCCGTCGATACCAAAATAGAAGAGATCGCAGAAACCGAAACAAAGCTGTAAATTAACACTAAATCTAACATATTATGGGGTGATAACATGAGTGCAGTTTCCGACGTGAGCATGGAGCTGCTGATGAATTCCGAAAATCCGGAGGACATGCTCGAACACATGCAGTCCTTCCTAGACATGATGATGAACTACGAATGTGCCTTAATGGAGATCGAAACCAAACTCAAGGTCTTAAACTCCGAGTTTGCCCTCCAGCACAACAGAAACCCGTTCGAGTCCATCAAGAGCCGACTGAAGAAACCAATCAGCATCATCGAAAAGCTCCGTAAAAAAGGACTGGATTTTACAATCGAAAACATTGAAAACAACCTGACAGACATCGCCGGTGTCCGTGTGATCTGTTCCTTCCCGGAGGATATCTATGCCGTGTCGGATCTTCTTGCCATGCAGGATGACATCACGGTGGTGGAGACCAAGGATTACATCCGAAATCCGAAGTCCAACGGCTACCGCAGCCTCCACCTGATCGTGGAGATCCCGATCTTCCTCACCACGGGAAAGAAGTACATGAAGGTAGAAGTGCAGTTCAGGACCATCGCCATGGATTTCTGGGCGAGCCTGGATCACAAGCTGAAGTACAAGAAGGATAACTTAAAGCATCCCGAGATCATTGTGCAGGAGCTTAAGAAATGTGCCGATACCATCACATCGGTAGACTATAAGATGCAAGAAATACGAAATATGCTCGAATAAAAATGAGGCCGCAACCGCGGCCTCATTTTTTCGAGCATATTTCTTCTTAAAGCTCTTTAATTTCTTTATGCCACTCCTGCAGTGAGTGAATCTCGCCGGTGTGACGTTTTCTCATATGATCGATACCTTCGGCTGCCGCCTTTGCCGCAGCGATGGTAGTGATATACG
>CACZPL010000065.1 GCA_902783015.1 uncultured Lachnospiraceae bacterium | reverse complement strand
GAACGCACCGTTTAAGGCATTGATCTTTGACAGCGTGTACGACAGCTACAAGGGTGTGATCATCTTTTGCCGCGTGTTTGACGGCGTGGTGAAAAAAGGCACCAATATCCTGATGATGGCTACCGGCGCTACCGCAGAGGTGGTTCAGGTCGGGATCTTCGGCGCGGGACAGTTTTTACCCTGCGATGAGCTTTCTGCCGGCATGGTCGGATACATCACGGCCAGCTTGAAAAATGTGAAGGACACCACGGTGGGAGATACGGTGACCCTTGCGGATAATCCATGCAAGGAGGCGCTGCCGGGCTATAAGGAGGTTCACTCCATGGTATACTGCGGTGTTTATCCCGCAGACGGCGCGAAGTATCCGGATCTTCGGGATGCGCTTGAAAAGCTGCAGTTAAACGATGCATCACTGACCTACGAGCCGGAGACCTCCATTGCGCTCGGTTTCGGATTCCGCTGCGGCTTCCTCGGGCTGTTGCATCTCGAGATCATCCAGGAGCGCTTGGAGCGCGAGTATAATTTGGATCTTGTGACCACGGCACCCGGCGTTGTTTACCGCGTGTATAAGACGGACGGCACCATGATCGAGCTGACCAATCCGTCCAATCTGCCGGATTCCTCCGTGATCGACTATATGGAGGAACCCTTTGTCTCCGCGGAGATCATGGTGACCACGGACTATGTGGGCGCGATCATGCAGCTGTGTCAGGAACGCCGCGGCATATATATCAGCATGGAGTACATCGAGAGCACGAGAGCGCTCTTAAAATACGAGCTTCCGTTAAACGAGATCATCTACGATTTCTTTGACGCCTTAAAGTCCCGGTCCCGGGGCTATGCGTCCTTTGACTATGAGATGAAGGGCTATGTGAGATCCGAGCTTGTGAAGCTCGATATTCTCATCAACAAGGAGGAGGTCGACGCGCTTTCCTTCATCCTGCATAAGGATACCGCCTACGAGCGCGGCAGGAAGATGTGCGAGAAGCTCAAGGGAGAGATCCCGAGGCATCTTTTCGAAATCCCGATCCAGGCTGCCATCGGCAGCAAGGTGATCGCGCGAGAGACGGTGAAGGCCGTTCGCAAGGACGTGCTCGCAAAGTGCTACGGCGGAGATATCACCAGAAAGAGAAAGCTCCTCGAGAAGCAGAAGGAAGGCAAGAAGCGCATGCGCCAGATCGGAAACGTGGAGATTCCGCAGAAGGCCTTTATGAGTGTGCTGAAGCTTGACGAAGAATAGAGGTAACGGAGAACAAATATGCAGCGATATTTAAGCCTTTATGTGCATATACCGTTTTGTGTTGTAAAATGTAAATACTGCGATTTCCTTTCCTTTGACGGGGAAAGCTACGGCACCATGTTAAGGTACGTGGACAGTCTTTGCCAGGAGATCCGGCTGTACGAACCCATAGCGGATGAGTATATTGTCAGAACCATCTTCATCGGCGGCGGAACCCCGTCCCTTTTGGATGAGTCGCTGATCACCAATATCCTGGCCTTTATCCGTCGGGTTTTTGTCCTCGACAAGGATTGTGAGATCACGGTGGAGGCAAATCCCGGAACACTCAGACACCAGAAGCTGAACGGCTACAAGGCGGCGGGGGTGAACCGTCTTTCCATCGGTTTGCAGTCCGCGGATGACGAGCTCTTAAAAAAGCTGGGCAGGATACACAATTTTGATCAGTTTGTGGCAAGCTTCAGCGCCGCAAGACGCGCAGGCTTTATGAACATCAACGTGGACGTGATGTCGGGACTGCCGGGGCAGAGCATTCACTCCTATGTGGAGACCTTGTCTAAGGTGTTGGACTTTGCACCGGAGCATATCTCGGCCTACTCGCTTCAGGTGGAAGAGGGGACCCCGCTTGCAAAGGATCCGGAGCTTATGGCGGAGCTTCCGCCGGACATGATCGATCGCCGGATGTATGATATCACCAAGCAGCTGCTCGGCGCAAAGGGGTACGACCGCTATGAGATCTCGAATTACGCGAAGGCGGGCTACGAGTGCCGTCACAACATGGTCTACTGGACCGGCGGCGAGTATGTGGGCTTCGGAATCGGCGCGGCTTCCTATTTTCAGGGCAAGCGGTTTTCCAATATCCGCGGGATCCTGGATTACATCCGCCTGATGGAGCAGGCGGGAGACCGGTTCTCCGATGTGAAGAACCTGGAGCTTTTGTATAACGAGATCACGAAAGAACTCCGCGAGAACGTGGCGCCTGTGTATCTTTACTCCCGCATGGAGGAATTTATGTTCCTGGGACTTCGCATGATGTGCGGTGTTTCGCGCGAGGATTTTGCCGAGCGCTTTAAGAAGGATATCTATGAGGTCTACGGACCTGTGTTAAACCATTATATCGAACAGGGGTATATGGCTGAGATCGGTGACAGGATCATCCTGACGGAACGAGGGATCGATGTCAGCAATATCATCCTGGCGGATTTTATCCTTGACAAGGAATAGGTCTGCCGTTACCCGTGTAAATCAAGACAGAAGGGAATAGTTATGGACATCTTGGAATTACTGAAGGTTGTCTTTCTCGGGATCGTGGAAGGAATCACCGAGTGGCTGCCGATCTCGTCTACCGGACACATGCTCCTGGTGGATGAGTTTATCAAAATGAATGTGAGTGAAGAATTCAAGGAAATGTTTTTTGTGGTCATTCAGCTGGGTGCGATCCTGGCCGTGCTTCTGTTATTCTGGAAGCGGATGTGGCCTTTTGGAATGAACGAACAAAAGAAGCCGTGTCTGAAGAAGGATATCTGGGCCATCTGGTTTCGGGTGGTCGTGGCCTGTATCCCGGGCACCGTCGTGACGCTTTTGTTTGACGATTATATCGAAGCGCATTTGAAGACGTCTACCGTGATCGCCATCTGCCTGATCTTTTACGGCGTGGCCTTCATTCTTGTGGAGCAGTGGAACAAAAAGCGTACACCGAGGGTGGAGCTTTTGTCGGAGATCACCTATCTCGATGCGTTCCTCATCGGCTGTTTTCAGATCCTGTCCATCATCCCGGGAACCTCGCGTTCCGGTGCCACCATCATCGGTGCGCTTTTGATCGGGATCTCCCGTGTGGCTGCTGCGGAATTCACCTTCTTTATGGCAGTGCCGGTGATGTTCGGACTGTCGTTTATCAAGATTTTAAAGTTCGGTTTTTCCTACACGGGAACGGAGCTTGCCATTCTGGGCATAGGCTCGCTGGTTGCCTTTTTGGTATCGCTTCTTGTGATCCGTTTCCTGATGAGCTATATCAAGAAGCGTGATTTTTCAATCTTCGGTATTTACCGCATCGTGCTCGGATGTGCGGTGCTTGCGTATTTTGCTTTTGCATAAAGGGGGAAAACATTCATGTCAAATTGGGAAAACAATATCAGAAAGGTGGTCCCCTATGTGCCGGGTGAACAGCCGAAGGGGAATAACCTGATCAAATTAAATACCAACGAGAATCCCTACGGGCCCTCGCCTAAGGTGAAGGAAAAGGCTCTGGCGGCGGATGCGCTCAGACTGTATCCCGATCCCGCCGCAAGCGATCTGGTCGCTGCCATTGCAAAGTATCACGGCCTTTCGGAGGACCGGGTCTTTGTCGGCGTCGGATCGGACGATGTGCTTGCCATGTCGTTTATGACGTTTTTCAACTCGGACAAGCCCATTCTGTTTCCGGATATCACCTATTCCTTTTACGATGTATGGGCGGATATGCTGCGCATCCCCTACGAGACACTTCCGGTAAACGATGCGTTCGAGATTGTTCCTGAGGATTACAATAAGCAAAACGGCGGGATTGTATTTCCGAATCCCAACGCGCCTACCGGCATTTACATGCCGCTTGCGTCGGTGCGCGAGATCGTGAGCAAAAACCCCGATGTCATTGTGATCGTCGATGAGGCCTACATTGATTTCGGCGGGGAGAGCGCACTCTCGATGATCGATGAATTCGAGAATCTGCTGGTGGTGCGGACATTTTCCAAGTCGCGATCCATGGCCGGACTTCGGATCGGCTACGCCATGGGCAATCCGGTCCTGATCAAATACTTAAATGATGTAAAGTATTCTTACAATTCCTATACCATGAACCGGCCCTCTATTGAGCTCGGTGTGCTGAGTATTCAGGACGACGCGTATTTTAAGGAGACGGTGGAAAAGGTGATCCATACGAGAGAACGTTTTTCCGCAGGACTTAAGGAGCTTGGCTTCACGGTGCTTCCGTCGAGCACGAACTTTGTGTTTGCAAGCCACAAAAAGGTTCCGGCACGTGAGCTTTTTACGGGAGCGAGAGAGCGCGGTGTGATCGTGCGATACTTTGATAAGCCGAGGATCGATAATTTCCTTCGGATCTCCATCGGTACCGACGAGGAGATGGATACCTGCCTTGCGGTTCTGAAAGAGCTTTTATAGATTTGACCGATATCGGGTGAAAGCGGGATGGAAAAATAATACTTGACATCGACATCCCCTTGTGCTATATTACCACAGTACGTGCGAAGAGCACGGGACAGTGAAGCAGAGTATCCACTCTCACCTTGGCGCAAGGGCGACCCGGGTCGGAAAGAAATATGGGAAATATGATCTGTATTTTCGCGTAGTTTCAGTGGATAGCCATGCTATCCACTTTTTTTACCGTAATGAAGAGTTCAAACTCTTCGGGAGAAGAAACGGAGGTGTTACTATTAGCGAATTAATGATCAATGAACAAATCAGGGACAAAGAGGTACGTGTTCTTGGCCTTGAGGGTGAGCAGCTTGGCGTTATGCCCACAAAGGATGCCATGAAGCTTGCGGAGGATGCCGGCGTGGATTTAATCAAGATCGCACCGACCGCAAAACCACCCGTATGCCGTATCATGGATTACGGAAAGTACCGCTATGAGCAGTCACGCAGAGAGAAGGAAGCTAAGAAAAAGCAGCGCGTGATCGAGATCAAAGAGGTGCGCTTATCTCCGAATATCGATGATAACGACTTAAACACCAAAGCCAATATGGCAAGGAAATTCCTCGAAAAGGGAGACAAGGTAAAGGTAACCTTGCGTTTCCGCGGAAGAGAGCTTGCACATACGGCAAACGGCAAGGCAATACTTGACCAATTCGCAGAGACACTTTCGGATATTGCGGTAATCGAAAAGCCTGCAAAATTTGAAGGCAGAAGCATGATTATGTTTTTAGCCCAAAAGCGTTAGTGCAGACGGGCAGAAATAAGGAGGATAAAAAAATGCCAAAGTTAAAGACAAAGAGAGCAGCAGCAAAGCGTTTTAAGAAGACAGGAACCGGTGAGCTTAAGAGAAACAAGGCTTACAAGAGCCACATTCTCACCAAGAAGTCTACCAAGAGAAAGAGAAATCTGAGAAAATCAACAATGACCGACGCTACCAACAGTAAGGTTATGAAGAAGATTTTACCGTATATGTAATTTGAGATCGGTAGTACGTTTATAATCAGGAGGATAAGATAAAATGGCAAGAATTAAAGGTGGCGTAGGTGCCAAGAAGAGACATAACAGAACATTGAAGCTTGCAAAGGGCTACAAGGGTGCCCGTTCCAAGCAGTACAGAGTAGCAAAGCAGTCTGTAATGCGTGCGCTCGCATCTTCCTATGCGGGAAGAAAGCAGAGAAAGAGAGAGATGAGAAGTCTTTGGATCGCACGTATCAACGCTGCCGCAAGAATCAACGGTCTTTCCTACAGCAAGCTGATGCACGGCTTGAAGCTCGCTGACATCGACTTAAACAGAAAGATGCTCTCCGAGATGGCGATCAGCGATCCGGAAGGTTTCGCAAAGGTAGTCGAGGCTGCAAAGAGCAAGCTTGCATAAATCGGATCATGGGAAAAGAGGTGCCGACGGTACCTCTTTTTTCTTTGCAAAAAACGGTTCGGTATAGTATAATTAATTATTAAATTTGTTTGCTGTGATTAAAGGAAAAGGTGATGAGATGAAGATAAAGAAATGCTTGAAAAAAACACTGTGCGCGGCGGTGATGTTTGCGCTTCTTTTGACGGCATTTCCGGTACTGCCGGTATATGCTGCGGAGGCGGAGGACGATGTATTTGTCGGTGGCCTGGAGCCGATGCATGTGATCGAGGTGCCGGATGACGCGTTTGAAGAGGCTTCCGAAATCGTGTCGGACACAGAAGCAGACACTTTTTCTGTGGAGTCAAAGCGTCTGCTCGCGAAGTATTCCTGGGGAGACTATGCAGCTCCCTATGCCTACAGTCAGATGACTGAGTCCGAAAAGGAACTCTACGATAAGTTCGCTTCGGACGGCGAGCGTTTGCTGAACGATGAAAAGATAGAACTCATCATCTACAAGGGTTATTACTATACACAAACCTATAATTATACAGATCTCGGACTTACAAAGGATCAGGCCGTAAATGTCGCCTGGGCATTTTATACCGAGAATCCGCAGTATTTCTTTTATAAAAACGATATGTTAAAAAACGATAAGTCCGTGTGCCTCTGCGTATATCCGGCCTTTGTGTCGCAGCAGGACAGAAGGACGGCCGTAGAGGCGGTAGCGAGTGCACTTGCGGAGGCTGAAGAGACATTGGATCCGCAGCTTGCGGAGCTTTCCGATGATTACGAGAAGGAAAAGAAGATTGAGGACTATGTGGTTGACCGCCTGACCTACGAGAGCGGAGTGTTCAGCCAGTCGCTATACAGCTGCCTTGTGGCAGACGGAGGAGCGTATAAAACCGTCTGTGCCGGGTATTCCAAACTGTTTTCCGTGCTGTGCAATCACTACGGGATCGAGACCACAGTGCTCGGGTATTCAAACTCGAGTGACGGGCATGCATGGAACAAGACCCAAATTGACGGAAAATGGTACAATGTCGATACGACCTGGGATGACACTACAGGTCAGAAATACAAATACTTGAACAAATCGGATGCCACCTATCTGGCAGACAATCACAAGACCTATCTGACCTCTCCGTATGTTTCGCTTTATAACACGGACTGGATCCCGGAAGCACCGGAGGATTATACCCCCCATGTGTGGGATAGCGGCATTGTAACAACAGCGCCCACCTGTATCAAGGCGGGAATCAAAACCCTTACTTGCACGGATTGCGGGAAGACAAAGACTGTTGAAATACCCGCTGCTGGACATATCCCGGGAGAGGCCGTAACGGAAAATGTGGTTGCGCCGACACTTCAGACAAACGGTTCCTACGATGAGGCAGTTTACTGTACGGTTTGCAAGGCGGAGCTTTCCAGAAAGACCATAACGATCGAGAAGCTTGCGAGCCTTGAGCGTGCCGTTGTGACGCTCAGCAAGAATGAGGGTGTTTATAACGGCTTTGACCAGACACCGCAGGTGACCGCGGTAACCGTGGACGGTGAAAAGCTTTCGGAAAACACGGATTATGTTGTAAAATATCTGAACGAAGACGGAAAAGAAGTAAAGAACATTACGAATGCGGGCACATACACAGTAAAGCTCGTGGGTGCGGGTGAGTATGCGGACACCGAGACCTCCGTACAGTTCAAGATCGCGAAGGCACCTCTCTCCGTGAGCGGACTCGCATTCAAAACAAAGTATTACGACGGCAGCAAGTACATGATGCTGGAAAGCAGATACCCCGATGTGGACGGCGTGATCGGAAATGATGAGGTGGACGTTAAGACAACGCGCGCCGACTACGTGATCACCGGAACAAAGAGCGCGGGACAAAAGCAGCGAAAACTGACGGCCGGGCTGTTTGAGATATCCGGCAAGGATGCGGGGAACTATCGGATCGCCGAGGGAACGGTTGCGAAGGGAACCATCAAGAAGGTTTCCGTGAGCAGTGTTACGCTGAAAACCACGGCTGTAAGCTACACCGGTACGGCACAGCGCCCCGTGATCTCGCAGATAACCGGAAATAACGGAAGCCGGATCCTGCAGAAGAATTGTACCGTGACCTACAAGCGAAACGGAGTCGTTACAAAGGATTTCACCTCGAGGGGTCAGATCACGGTCACCGTGACGGGAGATACCAACTGGAAGGGCAGTAAATCCGTTGTTTATACAATCAGGTAAAAATGAACAGTATACTTGATGAAGTGCGAAAAAAGTGTTATAATTATACAGTATGTTTCTGGAGGCTTTCCATATGAAAAAAAAGCTGGGCATGATTCTGCTTGTGCTCGCAGCGGTCTTTACCTGCGGGTGCACGAAGGTCGTTGACCTGACGGATGAGGAGAATTATCTGATCGCGGAATATGCTGCCGAACTTTTAATCAAATATAGTGCAGAGCTTGATTTAAAATATGACCCGGAATCCGAGGCGGAGGTACCGCTCACGGAGTCGACCGAGGCAACGGAGGAACCTTCTTCCACCGAGTTCTCCGAGGCGACAACCACGGAGGAACTCACTACCGAAACTGCCGAGAAGACCACGGAGGAAAAGAAGACGGAGGAGAAATCTACCGAAGAGAAATCCACCGAGGAAAAGACGACAGAGGAAAAGACCACGGAAAAGAAGAAATCCGACGTTCGAACCGAGGAGGCCACGGGCACTGAGGAGGAGACCGAGGGCGTTCCCGCAAATCAGAGAAGCGACTACGATCTTGCCGATATGCTCGGAACGGATAAGGCTTCGGTAAAGTACCAGTATTATGCCGTTTGCGACACCTATCCTTCCTACGACAAGGAGGGCATGCAGATCGAGATCAACGCGACCTCGGGTCATAAGCTGTTGGTGCTGAAGTTCGCCATTGAGAACAAGACCAACGAAGACCAAAATCTGAGCTTTTTTGACAGTGGTGTGGAATACCACATCATCATCAACAATAATAAAACTGCGAAAAACATGCTGACGATTCTGATCGACGATCTGTTTACCTACGAGGGATTCCTCGGGGCAAGTGACAGAACCGAGGCGGTGCTGTTGTTCTCCGTATCGGAGTCGATCGCCAACAATCTGCAGGATTTAAAGTTGAGATGTACGGGCTCCGACGGATCGGAGGTTGTATTACAACTTGAACAATAAAGCAGAGGTTTCTCCTGACGGAGAAACTCTGAAGTCGCTCAAAGCCGCGACGGGCTCCCTGCCCGTTAGGGCAGGGCAGAAGGAGGGGAACTTATGGATTCTAACATTTTACTCGAAAGCGGAACAAATGAACTCGAGGTGCTTGAGTTTGTGATCGACGGTAATCACTACGGCATCAACGTGGAGAAGGTGCGCGAGATCTTACCCTACACGGAGATCACACCCATCCCGAATTCCGATCCGTGCATTGAAGGTATCTTCATGCCGAGAGGTGATATCATCACCGTGATCGATCTGTTCCAGGCTCTCGGATTCTGCAACGAGGACAGAACAAAGAACTTCCTTATCGTGACAAATTTCAACGATTTAAATATAGCCTTTGATGTGCAGCAGGTGCTCGGTATCAACCGTGTATCCTGGACCGAGGTTGTAAAGCCGGATGCCACCGTGAGCGGCCCGGGTACGGGCGTGGCGACTGGTATCATCAAGAAATCGGATGGTCTGCTCATCATCCTCGACTTCGAGAAGATCGTTGAGAGCATCTGCCCGGAGACGAGGCTCAAGGTTTCTCAGATCGAGCAGTACGAGGACAGAGAGAGAAACGATATCCCCATCGTGATCGCGGAGGACTCCATGATGCTCTCCGAGATGATCAAGGATTCATTAAACCGTGCAGGTTACACAAAGCTTCATGTGACCAACAACGGTCAGGAGGCGTGGGAGTATCTCTCCACACTCAAGAAAAACAACGGTGTGGATTACGGCTGCCGTTGCCTGATCACCGATATCGAGATGCCGCAGATGGACGGACACCACCTCTTAAAGAAGGTGCGGGATACCGAAGGCTTAAAGCATATTCCGGTCATCATCTTCTCATCGCTCATCAACGATGACATGCGCAGAAAGGGTGAGGCTCTCGGCGCGAACGCACAGATCACCAAGCCGGAGATCGGTAAGCTGGTCGGCATTTTGGACAAGCTTGTGGGCAGCTCCATATACGGAGATTAAATTCAACAAAAGACGTGCCGGCGGAGCCCGCCGGCATGTTTCGTTTTCTGCCCCTGCCTTCAGGCACGGGCGGAAACCCATATTTAGGGAATAAAGGAGATACAATATGAAATTCGAAGAAGTAAAAGAACAGTATGACACCTATTTTTATGAAACCTTCAAGCGGTTTCCGTTTGTTGCCGAGCGCGGAGAGGGCGCGTATGTCTACGGCGAGAACGGCAGAGCTTATCTTGATTTTATGGCAGGCATCGCGGTCAACTCCGCAGGTCACTGCAATCCGCGGGTGGTAGAGGCGATCTGCGACCAGGCAAAGAAGATGATCCACGCCTCGAATTATTGCTATACGGAGCCGCAGGGGAGGCTGGCTAAGCTGATATGCGACACCATCGGTTTTGAAAAGATCTATTTCCAAAACTCCGGCGCCGAGGCAAATGAGGTCATGATCAAGCTTGCCAGAAAATACGGCAAGGACAACTTCGGGGAAAACCGTTACAAGATCGTGACTGCCGCAAACAGCTTCCACGGCAGAACCCTTGCAACGCTTGCTGCAACGGGCCAGCCGGGAACGGCGATCCAGAAAAACTACGATCCCTTCGTGCCGGGCTTTACCTATGCGGAGTATAACAACCTGGCAGCCTTTGAGGCAGCCTGTGATGAGGATACCATCGCCATCATGGTGGAGCCTGTTCAGGGCGAGGGCGGAGTGATCCCCGCGACAAAGGAATTCCTGCAGGGCCTGAGAAAGCTCTGCGATGAAAGAAATATGCTGCTTTTGTTCGATGAGGTGCAGACCGGCTGGGGCAGAACCGGCGAGATCATGGCTTTCATGGGAGCGGGTGTAAAGCCCGATGCTGTAAGCATGGCAAAGGCTATGGGCGGCGGCATGCCCATCGGCGCCATGTGTACCACTGCCAAGTTTGCCCTGACCTTCGGGCCGGGCGCGCACGGAAGCACCTATGCGGGAAACCCCGTCTGCTGCGCCGCAAGCTATGCGCAGCTTTCGGAAATCCTGGAAAAGAAGCTCTATGAGAATGCGAAGACCGTGGGTGCTTATTTCGCGGAGAAGCTGCAGGCACTTCCGGGTGTAAAGGAGGTCCGCGCGAGAGGTCTCATGATCGGAGTGGATTTTGAAAAGGAGATCGCAACGGATTTAAAATATGCCCTCTGCGATGCAGGACTACTCGTGACGGCTGTACGGCCCGCAACCATTCGACTGGTGCCGCCTCTTAACGTGACGAAGGAAGAGTGCGACAAGGCAATCGATATTCTTGAGACTACTTTACCAAAGTTCATATAATTCGGAGGGCAATCAAATGGAACGCAAAAACGCATGGAAGACATTTACAAAAAAGCAATTAAAGGAGCTCGATACGCTTTGTAACGAGTATCTTGACTATTTAAGCGTCGGCAAGACCGAGCGCGAGAACGTGAAGCTCATCGTGAAGGCCTGCAAGGAAAACGGCTACAAGGACATGGATGAACTCATCGGAAAAAAGAAGAAGCTTAAAAGCGGCGATAAGGTGTACCGCGTGTGCATGAACAAGTCGGTTGTCATGTTTCAGATCGGCTCGGAGCCGCTTGAAAACGGCCTGAACATCCTGGGCGCGCATATCGATTCTCCGCGCATGGATGTGAAACAAAATCCGCTCTACGAGCAGGATGATCTGGCTTATCTTGACACGCACTATTACGGCGGTATCAAGAAGTACCAGTGGGTGACGATTCCGCTTGCTCTGCACGGTGTGATCGTGAAAAAGGACGGTACCACCGTGGATGTGCTGATCGGTGAGGACGAAAAGGATCCGGTATTCTGTGTGTCGGATCTGTTGATCCATCTTGCGCAGGAGCAGATGGACAAGAAGGCTGCGAAGGTGATCGAGGGCGAGAACTTAGATGTGCTGTTTGGCTCGCGTCCTCTTGCGGATAAGACAGATAAGGAAAAAGAACAAAAGCAGCTGGTAAAGAAAAATATCCTGAAGCTCTTGAAGGAGACCTATGATATCGAGGAAGAGGATTTCATCTCTGCGGAGATCGAGGTGGTTCCGGCGGGCCGTGCACGTGACTGCGGATTTGACCGCAGTATGGTCATGGCCTACGGACAGGACGACAAGGTCTGCGCGTTCACATCATTAAAGGCTATGCTCGAGACCGAGGCGGGGGAGAAGACAACCTGCTGTCTCCTCACGGATAAGGAGGAAATCGGCAGTGTGGGTGCCACCGGCATGCAGTCCCATTTCTTTGAAAACTCCGTGGCGGAGCTGATGGCACTTACCGGAAGCTATGATGAGCTCACGCTTCGCAGATGCCTTGCAAAGTCCAGTATGCTTTCCTCCGATGTAAACGCGGCCTTTGATCCGCTCTTTGCCAGCGCCTTTTCCAAGGATAACGCATCCTACTTCGGACGCGGCATGGTATTCTGCAAGTTTACCG
>CACZPL010000064.1 GCA_902783015.1 uncultured Lachnospiraceae bacterium | reverse complement strand
ATGCCGCCACCGCGATGGGACCCATCAGAGTGCCGCCCATGCCGAGCTTACCTGCAAGGAAGATGGAGGTTGGGCCGTCAGCACCGCCGATGATGGAGATGGCTGCCGCCTCCTTTCCGTCAAAGCCCATGACAAAGGCGAGGAAATACGCCGCGTAAATACCGAATTGTGCTGCCGCGCCGAGCAAAAAGCTGGCGGGGTTTGCGATCAATGGACCGAAGTCCGTCATTGCGCCGACACCCATGAAAATGAGGGACGGCAAGATGCTCCATTCATCGAGCATATAGAAATAATGCAGGAGTCCACCTTCCTGAATGATAGCCGGAAACATGTTTACCAAAAACATACCGAAGGAGATGGGCACCAGGAGCAGCGGTTCAAAGCCCTTCACTATCGCAAGATACATGAAGAAGCAGGCGATGAGGATCATCACGTAGTGCTTCCATGTCAGCGTAGCAAAGCCTGTCTGAAGCGCCAGGTTTTTTAATACGTCTGTAAAGCTACTCATATAGCTTATTACCTCCTGTTAATATATCCTTACGATTAGTTTAAGGTAGCCAGTGTGTCGCCGGCCTCCACGGAATCTCCGGCGTTTACATTGATGCTTGCGATGGTACCGTCCTCAGGAGCAACCACCTCGTTCTCCATCTTCATGGCCTCTAGGAGAAGGATCACTTCACCCTTCTTAACTGCCTGACCAACTCTTGCCTTGATATTTAAGATCTTGCCGGGCATGGGTGCCGCAACAGTAACGCTGCCTGCTGCGCCGGATGTTGCCGGTGCGGGTGCTGCGGGAGCAGGCGCTGCCGCGGGTGCCGCTGCAGGTGCCGGAGCCGGAGCTGCCGCAGGTGCCGCGCCGCCGGAGATCTCCTCTACTGCTACATCATATGCCGTTCCGTTGACTGTGATTCTGTAATTTTTCATGATTATATATCCTCCGATTCTATTATTATACTCTTCTGATCGATCTTACGATCAGCTTATCCTTGCTCACTGCACCGGGGGCGCTCATACCGCCCGCACCGGCTGCCGCATATACCGCGGCCGTGATCACCGCAACAAGCTCCGCATCATCCATGGGATTCTTTGCCGGCGGTGCCGCCTGCTTGATGTTAACCGTCTTCTTCGGAAGGTCATCCGCAGGTACATTCTTCTTTTCCTCGGGTACCTTCGGCTTCTTCGCCAAAAGTGCCGGAAGGAATTTGAGCAGTGATATCACGAAGGATATAAATATCAGAACGCAGAACACAACGCCCATACCCGTCAGGGTATTTGTGCCGGCCTGCTTCATCATCTCGCTCTTGGAGTAAACAGGGCTGACCACCATCTCCACGGGCGTGTAGGGATAGACACCCTGGCTCATCAGCATCTGCTTGACAAGGCTGTGATATGCCTCCACACTGGGGATACCGTAATCCGCGCCGTACTGATCGATGTACTGCTCCATGGTCATACCGCTCTGGCGCTCGATATCAGCCTCCTCCTGGTAGATCTGGTTCGTGTAATCCAGATAGTACTTGGCGTTCTCCACATATTTCACGGTAATCTCAACATCACGGTTTGCCGCTTTGTTGAGCACCGTAACCATCACATAATCCTCACCCTCCTCAAACTTCGGATAGTTCGGATCGATGCTGTCCACGGTTTGTGTCCCGTTGATAATATCGTTAAAATCCTGGAATTCTCCTACCTTATCGTTGTTCCTTGCCTGGTTGATTCCCTTGATCGCAGACTGTTCAAACTCGGTGCCGGCGGACATGTAATAATCCGTCATATCGTCCGGAACCGCGCTGTATTGCTGGAACAGACCCATGGTATCCACGGCAATGGCCGACTCACCGTAATCAAAGGGATGCTCTTTTTCTTCCGTTTCGCATCCGCAGAGGGCAAGCATGAATACCAGCATGGAAACGATAAGCAATGCTCTCTTTTTCGTTTTCATCATATTATACAGCTCCTTGCTTTTTATACGGTCTGATCTCGTTTTTCGTATACAGCATATCAAAGGCCGCGATCACTCTCTTTCTGGTCGCATCGGGCTCGATGATGTCATCGATGTATCCGCGCTTCGCAGCGGAAGCCGCACCGGACATCAATGCCGTGTATTCCTTCACAAGCTCGGAAAGCTTTGCCTTCTGATCTTTAGCCTCGGCAAGCTCCTTCTCGTACATGATCTTAACAGCCATCTCGGGCTCCATGGTTCCGATCTTAGCCTGCGGCCAAGCGTAAACCATATCCGCACCGATAGCCTTGGAGTTCATCACGGAATAAGCGGTACCGAAAGCATCGCCCATCACAACGGTCACCTTCGGAACCGTCGCATTGGCAAACGCGTAGGTAAGCTTTGCTGCGGCATCCGCGATGGTGCGCTCATTGGAGATGGTTGCCGCAAAGCCCTTCACGTTCACAAGGGTGAGCACCGGAAGCTCAAACGCATCACAGAAGCGAACAAAGTCCGCTGCAATGTAAGCGCCGCCCGTGGTGAGCAGATTGCCGCCGTCCTTTGCCTGGTTTGCAACCACGCCGACCGTGCGGCCGCTCAGCTTCATAAGTCCGAGCACCATATCCTTTGCGTAGTCCTTCTTGATCTCAAAGAATACGTTGTTATCCGCAATGTTCTGCAGAACCGCTCTCGCATCCACCTTGAAGGCTTCCAGATTCGGGATAATGCGGTTCAAGTCGTCCGTGCACTCGGAATCCGTAGCGCCGCCGTTGTCGGAGGGGAGCATGGACAAGAGGGATCGCAGTCCCGCAAGAAGCTCTGCATCACTCTCGTATACAGCATCCACCAGAGAGGTGTTCTCGCTTAAGTAAGCGGCCGATGCAGTATCAAGCTTTTCCGCATAGTTGCCGTCAAGCGCATTGGGACTGTTCACAAACAGCTTGGAGCCGTCCTTTGTCATAAAGGTAAAATCCGTGAGTGTAGGAATGAGAGCCGTGCCGCCGCCGCAGGTGCCGAATACGGCTGTCAGCTGCGGTACAACGCCGGAGGCTAAGGTCTGCTTTAAGTACACCTCGCCGAAAGCGTTTAAGGCATCGGTCGCCTCCTGTAAACGAAGACCGGCGCAGTCGATCAAGCCCACCACCGGGGCACCGACCTTGATCGCCATGTCATAGATCTTAGAAATCTTTTTCGCGTGCATCTCTCCGATCGCACCGCCGAGCACCGTGTTGTCCTGACTGTAGACATAGACCAGTCTGCCCTCCACCGTGCCGTAGCCCGTGATCACACCGTCTTTTGCGGTATCCCCGGACTGTAAGTTGAAATCCGTGCTCCTCGCTGTCACGTAAGCACCAACCTCAACAAAACTTGCGTCATCAAGCAATGCGGCTATGCGATCGCCTGCTGACAATACCTGCTTGTTGCCCATTGTTCTTCCTCCATTTTATAATTAGGACATAAAGTCCAATTTCAGCCAATTATATATATTACGACTTTTGCACCTTTAAATCAAGGAAAATTTTACTTGAATCAGGGGACGGTTCTCTGATTCACTCGAATTGTTTCTTTCATATTGACGCCGCCCGGCAGACAATATGGTCACGGAAAGAGCGATCAATTTGTGAAATCAGAACGCTCAGACTTGCGATTTTGCAGCGAAAGCGCAAAACTCGCGCGCAAAGGGCTCGCGCGCTCAAACAGTCTGCCGCTTTCGGCAAAATCAGCAACTCTTTGCTTCTGATTTTACACAAATTGCGCTATCGTTTCCTGTGACCATAT
>CACZPL010000063.1 GCA_902783015.1 uncultured Lachnospiraceae bacterium | reverse complement strand
TTTTGCCCAGATAGCTCAGTTGGTAGAGCAGAGGACTGAAAATCCTCGTGTCACTGGTTCGATTCCGGTTCTGGGCACTTTTTTATTGCTCGGACACCCGATCGGTTCGCCTAAAAGTGTCCCCCGGACACTTTTTAGACGGCGAATGAAAATCCTCAGCTGGTTCGATTCCGGTTCTGGGCACTTTTTTATTTCTCAAAAACAGAAATTATTATGGCGATTCGACGTTCCCGGGAACGTCGAATCGTTTATTTTTTTTGAAAAAGTTGGTTGACACCAACCGAAAAGTGTGTATAATAGGAAAAGTAATGAACACATGAGCATGCATTCATATATAAGGAGGCAACAAGGTTATGTCAGAGGAAGAGAGAAAATTTCTTGAGATTGTTAATGTGAAAAAGGGTTTTGGGGAAGGCGATACGCGGCAGGAGGTGCTCCGTGGCATGGATTTCACCGTGGCCAAGGGAGAGTTTTGTGTGCTGCTCGGGCCATCCGGATCCGGAAAGTCTACTCTGTTAAACATCATCGGCGGCATCGATACCCCGGACAGCGGTTATGTCTCGATCAACGGTGACAAGATGAGCGATATGAACGAAAAGGTTTTAACGCAGTACAGAAGGAAGCACCTTGGCTATGTGTTTCAGATGTACAACCTGATCCCGAATCTGAATGTAAAGGAAAACGTGGAGGTGGGTGCTTATCTCTCGGATCATCCGTTAGAGATTGATGAGCTCTTAAATACACTCGGCCTCTATGAGCATCGCCACAAGCTTCCGAACCAGCTCTCCGGCGGTCAGCAGCAGCGCTGCTCCATCGGGCGTGCCATCGTGAAGAATCCGGATATCCTGCTCTGTGACGAGCCGACCGGTGCGCTTGACTACAAGACATCAAAGGAGATCCTCAAGCTGATCGAGGATGTCAACGAGAAATACGGCAATACCATCATTATGGTGACCCACAACGATACGCTGAAGCAGATGGCGGATCACGTGATCAAGCTTCGTGACGGCGTCGTGCGTCATAACAATGTAAATGAGTCCAGGACCAAGGTCATGGATCTTGAGTGGTAAGGAGGCGCGCTATGAAGAATCCGTTAATAAGACGTGTGCCTCGGGAGATCAGGGACGAGTGGCACAAATATGCCGTGATCGGAATCTTTCTGATCCTGGTGATCGGGTTTGTCTCGGGAATGTATGTGGCAAACAGAAGTATGCTCGACTCGGCTGAAAACCATAAAACAGAAGATAAGCTGGAGCACGGTCACTTCGTGCTTAGGGATAAACCGTCGGAAGAATTTCTAAGGGCGATCGAATCCGGCGAACAGGCAGATGTAAAAACCTGGTTTGTAGACAAGGCCATCGAGGAGGCTTTGAGCGAGGGCCTTGCCCAGGCGGAGGACGCCGCAAAGGCACAGGCTGCGGAGTACGGTATGACGATCTCCGACGCAGACATGAAGGAAATCCTTGCGGAGGCAGAGAAGCAGATCCGGACTGAGGGAAGGAAAAAGGCGGAAGAGGCATTTGAGGAAGGCTATGCGGACATGGTGCCGGAGTCGGCGGATCCCGTGCCGGTGAAGCTTTACGAAAATTACTACAAGGATCGTGAGGAGGATATCGACGGGGACGGAGAGAAGGACAGCGGTATCCGCGTGTTTCGGATGCAGGATCAAATCAATCAGGCGGACATTCTGAAGGGGAAGCTTCCGCAAAGCGAAAATGAGATCGCCATCGACCGCATGCACGCGGACAACAACAAGATCAAGGTGGGGGATACCATCTACATAAACGGAAAAGCATTCACGGTATCCGGTCTGATCGCGCTTGTCAACTACGGCTGTTTATATGAAAAGAATTCGGATACCATGTTCGACGCGCTGACCTTCGATGTGGCACTGGTCAATGACGCTGCCTTTGACAACATCGGAGGAAGAACAAATTACAATTATGCATGGCTGTACGACGGCAGGACCCCTTCGGATGAAAAGGAAGAAAAGAAGCTTTCCGATGATTTTGTAAAGGCGCTCGGCACGCAGACCATTGTATATGAAAACGAGTTAAAGGATTATCTGCCCGCTTACGCAAATCATTCCATCACCTTTGCTTTGGACGATATGGGAAAGGATAAGGAGATGGGAGGTATCCTGCTCTACATCCTGGTGGCAGTGCTGGCATTTATCTTTGCCATCACGATCAGCAGTACCATAGCGAAGGAAGCAAGCGTGATCGGTACCCTGCGCGCGTCGGGCTACACAAGAGGCGAGCTTTTGGTACACTACATGACCATGCCGGTGCTTGTGACCCTGGTGTCGGCGTTGATCGGAAATGTGCTCGGCTACACCCTGTTTAAGAAGGTGGTTGTGGCAATGTATTACAACAGCTACAGTCTGCCCTCCTATGAAACCTATTGGAGTTCGGAGGGATTTGTGAAGACCACGGTGGTCCCGCTTGTCCTTATGTTCCTTATCAACCTTTTTATCATCGCGAGAAAGCTGCGGCTGTCACCGCTTCGGTTCCTGCGCCATGACTTAAAGAAGTCCCGGCGCAAGAAGGCAATCCGTTTGCCCCGTTGGAAATTCTTTACCAGATTTAAGACAAGGATTTTGATGCAGAATGTGCCGAATTACCTGGTGCTCTTTTTGGGAATCGCCTTCGTGATGACTCTGCTCTGTATGGCAGTCGGTATGCCGGCAACCTTAAAGCACTACCAGGATCATTTCTCCGAGATGATGTTTGTGCAGAATCAGCTTGTGTTAAACGACTACAAGGATGAGGATAAAAACGTGATCACCACCTCGACCAAGGGTGCAGAGCGCTTCTCCATGGAGAGTCTCAACTATCGTGCACCGTCCTTGGATGAGGATATCAGTATCTACGGTGTGGAGGAGGACAGTCAGTATGTAAAGCTTCCGGCGGATCTTGCGGAGGGAGAGGTATACATCTCCACGGCCTTCAACGGCAAGTACCACTTTAAGGAGGGTGACACAATCACCTTAGATGAGAAGTTTGAGGAAAAGCAGCACGTGTTTAAGGTGCGGGGCATCTTCGATTACGACGCCGGGATTGCGGTCTTCATGCATAACGATGAATTTAATAAGGAGTTTGGACGAGATGCCGCTTCCTTTAACGGCTATATGTCCGATTCGCGTATCGACGATATCGATGAGAAGTACATCGTGACCGAGATCACGAAGGAAGATCTGACCAAGATGGCACGCCAGCTTGATCACTCCATGGGCGCCTACATGACCTACTTCCAGTACCTATGCGTGATCCTGTCTGCAGTGCTCATCTATCTCCTTACCAAGATCATCATCAGCAAGAATGAGAATTCCATCTCCATGGTAAAAATTCTGGGCTATGAAAACCGGGAGATCGCAAAGCTCTACCAGATGCCCACCACCGTGGCAGTCATCATATCGGAGCTACTCGCCATGGGTGTCGGCTATATCGTGATCTATCTGTTCTGGATCACCTTCATGGCAAGGCTGGGCGGCTGGTTTGCCTTTGTCATGGAACCGCTTGATTTTGTGAAGATGTTTGTATTAGTGCTTATCGGATACCTGATCGTCATGTTCATCGACTTCAGACGCATCCGGAAGATTCCCATGGATCAGGCACTGAAAAATGTTGAGTAAAAAATAATACTTGCAATTTTCTGACGGATATACTATAATGCGACCCAAGGAAAAACATGCAGTTTATTGGCACATTCTATTTTTGTGCCCGGCTGCATGTTTTTCTTTTTTCATTCGGGATACATGCAGCCTCCTGACGTTGATGAAGAATAGGAGGAAAACGAATGGACAAACAACGAGTAACAAGGAAACTGTTGGCAGTATTGATCGCGTTTGCGATGATCGTAAACAGCGGCATGTGGAGCATGGCGAAGGCCACGCCCACGGATGCGAAACAACCGGAAAAGCAAACGGAGGAAGCAAAGAAAAATACGGAGGATCCGTCGGGGGTGACTTCGGAGGATGTGTCAACCGAGGAAACCGTGACGGAGGATCAGGCGACGGAAGAAGCGCAGGTGGAGAATGTACTGTCCGAAACGACACAGGAAGATGCTGCGCCGACGGAACAATACATCCTGGAACACGCGAATCCGGCCTATACGGGCGTTCAGACCACGGAACCCTTTGACGTTCTGCATGTGCGCCACACCATGTTGGACGGAGCAAAGCTGCCGCGGGATCTGACGATAGATGCATATTGGAATACCAGAGAAAAGGACGGGACATTGACCTATATCCGCGCCTTTTTGGTGCAGCACGAGGCCGACGTGCTGCTGTACAATTTAGATGATACAAGCTCGTACCTTGTAGGACTTGCGAACACCATGACCCGCGACGGGGGGATCATGACAACGGACAGTGCCTTTGCCCTGTGCGATAACTGGGGGAGCGCGCTTACGGACTGTATCTATGAAAAGGAGACGGGGCTTGTCTATGTGCCGAAGGCGTATCTTGCGACTGCGATCCGGCAAAACGGTATGGAGACGGAAGCCTTCAAGACAGTGCAGCTTCAACTTTTACACCTGCTGGTCCCGACGCAGGCGGAGACAACAGTCAAGCTCTGTGTGGAAACGGATGTCCCGGAGGTTGAGACAAAGGAGGTGCAGGCAGGATCGCCGGAGGCCGGAGAGAAAGCGCAGGAGGATACTTCCGCGCAGGAGCGGCTGGTCAGCTTCGATGCGGAGGCATTTACGACAACACTGCTCGTAAGCGGGGATGAACGGACAAGCGCAGCACTCTCAGCGGGACCTATAGAGGTGTACGTGAACGATGTTTTGATCTCGCAGGAGGATTATGAGTATAACAAAATGACAGGCATTCTCACGGTGCAGGAGGCCCCCTGTAACATCGACAGCATTCGGATCCGTTGCGGAAGCTCGGAGGGAGAATTCGAGTCGGAGACAAAAGCGCTGCTCGCGGACGGAGTATCCGGGAACCCGGCGGACTGGGAGACCTTCCAGACCTGGACCGTGGACGGAGAACCGAAGGTGGGGGATTTCTTTAACTTCGGCACCACCTCCATTGTGTATGACTTGAGCAGCGACGGCAGATACACCAGAGGCGACAGATTTTATTACGGTTATTACAGCTACGGCATCATCGGCGATGCCGTGGGCGGGACCTTGGCTGGCGGCCGGGACTGTCCGCTGGCATCCTACGTGATGAACAACAGCGCAAACATCATAGAGCAAAAGCTTGCGTCTAACGAGACCTGGTTTCGGACGAAGGGCGAGACCAGCGCCTTCGGCTTTTATTTCGGGCCGGATGTACCGAACGTGCAAAAGGGCATCTCAAGCGTAATCTTCGGGCCGACCTCCGAGGGTTGCACGCTTTCGACAAACTACAATACAAATATCACACAGGCGAATCATGACCGCTGGGCGGTGCTCTCCTGTGCACATATCCATGACACACTGGTAAACCGCGCGACGGTCGGCAATTCGCAGATCGCAACCTATACCGGAAGATTGTACGGAAGGATCGCCTATGTCCGGTATGATGCCGGAAGCGAGAACAGCGGCTACTTCCTGCTTGCCTGTGTTTCGGACATTGTGGGAGGAAGCGCAAGCGCACGGACCGGGCAGGCGGGAACGGGAATCTTAAAGGTACGCTTTGAGATCCCGGAGACCTACAAGCCGTACTACGTCTCGGTGAAAAAAAGCAGTGAGGATACGAGCATCACAAATGACAACAAGCTGTACAACCCAAAGGGTGTATGCTTTGATCTGTATCGAGAGGAGAATCTGACAGCTACGGCAACCGAAGCGCACGTCGGAAAATTCCTGGTGACGGACGATAAGTGGAACGTGAAGGCAACCTCCTACGATGCGGATTACCCCGCAAGCGGGAGTAAGATCCGGCTGACGGAGGGCTTTTACTACATCAAAGAGACAAAGGGCTCGGAGGACGGAAGCATCCTGAAAAAGAGTACGAACGAGGCGCATTTTGAGGTGACGAAGGCCATGCTGAAGGAGGGCGGAACAAAGACCCTCTCCTTTACGGATCCGCCGCAGACTACGGAGATCAGGATCAAAAAGAAGACCGCGCTGTCCTCCGTGACGAGTACGAATCGGACCTACAGCTTAGAGGGTGCGAAATTCGGGATCTATAAGACCAAGGAGGATGCGAAGGAAGGAAAGAACCGCGTGGGTGTGATTGCCACGGATGAGAGCGGAAGCGGCAGCAAGGACGGGCTTGCCTTCGGCACTTACTATGTAAAGGAGATCACCGCGCCGACGGGATACACGGTAAACGATACGATCTATACCGCAAAGGCGGAAACGAAAACAGCTGTGACGGTCAGCGTGGAGGAGCAGCCACTCTACGACACCTTTGATCTTCTGGTGATCAAGAAGCATGCGGAAAAGGAACTGCGCCTGCCCGGGGCTGTATATGAGGTGCGGTACTATGACGTCTTAAGCGATAAGGACCCGGCGGAGAGCGGCGAGAGTATCAAGCGCAAATGGCGTTTTGTCACGGACGAAAATGGTGAGATCCGCTACGGAGAGGATCATCTTGATCCTGCATATCAGAGCAGCAAGCTGTTTACCGATGAAAACGGAAAGCCGGTGCTTCCGCTCGGTACCATAACGATCAAAGAGGTACAGGCACCGACGGGCTATGTAAAAAGCGATACCGTCACGGTCTTAAAGATCGATGCTTCCTATATCAAGAAAAGTGAAGCGAAAAAGGAGAGTGCGGCCGTCAGAACGAATACACCGAAGCGGCAGGCGTTTTCCTTGGAAAAGCACGGGGAGACCGGAAAGAACGAAGAAAACCCGCTGGCGGGTGCCGGATTCTCGGCCTGTCCCATCGAGAGTGCTACGGGACTTCCGGTGCTTGAGAAGGTACCTGCAGGGTATGAGGTGCAGGCAGATGACGTGATCGTGGAAGCATCGGACGGTACACGGTATTTCTGGGATGAAGCAAAGAGAGTAACCCTTGCTCCGGACGGAATGAAGGAGCTTTTTACGGGAGAAAACGGTACTTGCACCTCGGCGGAGCTTGACTACGGACGCTATGTGGTGCGGGAGACCACCGTGCCGGAAAACTACTTGCGGATCCAGGAATTTACGGTGGATATCCGTCAGGACAGCAGGACTGCAAAGCAGCTCGGTGTGTTTGTGGACAAGAGCTTTCGCGCATACCTCCGGATCATCAAGAAGGATGCTGCTACGGGAGAGGAGATCAGGATGAATCCCGCAGCCTTCCGACTTTGGTCCGTGGAGAAAAACACCTATGTGGAATTCGAGGTGAAAAACGGAGAAGAGACGGAAACGGTCAATGTGTTCGAGACCGGAGATGACGGGATCTTCGAAACCCCGGAGCCGCTTTATCCGGGCAAGTACCGTATTGAGGAGATCAAAAATCCTTCGGGATATTATACGGAGGAGCCGGCGAAGGTCTATGAGGTCGAGATCTTTTCGGGCCGTGTGTATGAGGCGGAGAAAAACGATGCGGAAGGTCAGGTGGCGGTTGCTGTCGTGACCGTGGAAAATACGCCGGTACTCGGGAGCATACAGATCAAAAAGCTTGCCGAAAAACGTGCCTATGATCCGAAGACAAAAGAGTATGCGGTCCAGATGGCGGAGTTTCCGAAGGTTGCTTTCACGCTTTATGCGGCAGAGGATATCAAAAATCCCGGAAACAGCGAGGAGGTATTATACAAAAAGGGTGCCGTGGTAAAGAAGGGCGTGACGGACGAAAAGGGCGCGCTTACCTTCGATTCCTTACCTCTCGGAAGCTATGTGGTGCGGGAGAAAAAGCAACCTGGCTATGATAAGGCAGAGGATGTAAAGGTCGTGCTCGCCGAGGAGGATGCCAAGGCATGGATCAAGGAAGAGGGCATGATCGAAAAGACTGTGGTCTACCGGCTTACGGTGGAAAACTACCGGACAAAGATCGAGATCGGGACGAGAGCACAGGACAAAAAGAACGGAACCGATACCGGTGAGGCTGCGGATACGGTGGAGATCACGGACCGCGTGACCTACAAAAACCTGGTAAAGGGAAGAAAGTATCAGCTTGTAGCGGTGCCTGTGTATTTCGGGACGACGGAGCGCCTGAAGGATCCGGACGGAAATGAGATCACCGCACAGCTTACCTTTACACCGGAAAAATCCTCCGGAACGGTTGAGGTTCCCGTGACCATCACGGGCATTGACCTTAAAAACAAGAGCGTGACCATACTGGAATATCTGTATGAGGACGGTGTGATCATCGCGGCACATGATGACAGCTCGGATAAAAAACAGACGGTACATTATAAACGGGATGACGTGACTACGGAGTCGGACCACCCGAAGAGTCCCGTGGTCAAGGGAACATCCAAGGTGGTGGAGCACGACACGGCGGTAAAGACGGGAGACCACACAAAGCCGATGCTTTTCTTTGCGCTTTTGCTACTTTCCGCTACGGGTGCGGCTTCGCTCCTGTATCTTCGAAAAAGAAAAAAGAGTGAAAATAATTACCCTAAAAATCAGTGCTGATTTTTACGGTAATTTTGTCCGATAATTCAAGTATTATTTTTCGGTTTCCTAAGGTAGAATGTGCAACAGTAGGCAACTTTTGACCTAAAAACGGCACAAGCCGTAATTTAAAGGAGGAAGCTATGAAAAAACCATGGAAAAAGGCTTTGGCCTGGTTGGGAACGGCTATGATGACCCTCGGATTGGTCACAGCACCGTCACTTCCGACAAAGGCTGCGGATCCGTTTGACGGAGAGTTTGAGGTATTTATCGGATTCGGCGGCGATAAGGCTGAGGAAAATGACTGGGGTATGCAGTACAACAACCCCACAAACCCGGACAACAATCCGGACATCGTTGCAACGACGGCAAAGGCAAAGGTGGGTGATACCGTAACGGTATCCCTTGAGTTCCCGGATGCGGTTCCGAACGTATGGTGGATGGCACCGGTTCTTGTAAGCACCGAGCAGGTCGGCAGCCTGGATGTGGCTGTCAGCTTAAAGATTGATGACAAGGATGTTGATATTGATGCATCACAGGGTGACATGTGGTGGTACGAGGATACAGGTACGGTAGAAAAGGATTGTGCGATCCGTTTGTACGGCGGCTTCAACGAGTGGGCTGCACAGTACATCGCAGAGCCTTCAGGCTTTAAGAAGGTTGAATACACCGTAACGATCAACAGCGCAGAGAAGGCAGAGCCGAAGACAGTCGGCGCTGCATTTGAGGGCGAAGCAGACCTCTACATCGGTTTCGGCGGCGATAAGGCCGAGGAAAACGACTGGGGCATGCAGTACAACAGCCCGGACAATGCGGACAACAATGCAGACATCGTAGCTACAAACGAGAAGATCAAGGTCGGTGAGACAAAGACCGTATCCCTCGAGTTCCCGGACGCAGTGCCGAATGTATGGTGGATGGCACCGGTGCTCGTAGCGGAAGGCATCGGTGACCTGGATGTGACGGTAGCCTTAAAGATCGACGGACAGGATGTGGAGATCGATCCTTCCCAGGGTGACATGTGGTGGTATGAGGCAACCGGTGATATCGATGACAAGAATGCCATCAGATTGTACGGCGGCTTCAACGAATGGGCTGCACAGTACATCGCAGAGCCCTCAGGTTTCAAGAAGGTAGAATACACAGTAACCTTAAACAGCGCAAACCTTGCAGGTGCTGAGGAAGAGGAAACTGTTTCCGCAGGTGAGGTGGACAAGGACGGCGAGTACAATGCTTACATCCTCATCCAGTCTCCGAAGTATTCCTTCCGTAACGCATGGTATGACGGACAGTACGGACTTGGTTATTCGGACGATACAGGTTTTGATTACTTCAATCAGATCACGGGCTGGGATGCAGACGGAAACGCACTTGTGATCCCGGGTACGATCCAGGATGCAAAGATCACAGGTAACGGCACCTACACCGTATCCGTAACAGGACTTCAGTTTGCGGATGACGATTTCAAGGATCAGGATCACTTCAATATCATCGGTGTAGATACCGATATCCCCTTCTCGGAGGACATCGTGATCTCCGATATGGAGCTCTCCGTAAACGGTACGGGTGTAGACATTAACCCCATCGTAGCGGATGTCGAGGAGACAAACGGCTATCTGACCATGATGATCCAGAACATCTGGAATGACAAGATCAAGGAGATCGGCTATACACCGACTCCGGTAACCGATGTATCCATCACCTTTAAGGTGAGCGGCTTCAACTATGACAATGAGACAGTGACCGAGGCTCCGGCAACCTCCGAGGAGACAGCTACCACCGAGGCAGCTGCAACAGAGACGAAGGAAGAGTCCAAGGGCATGAACAAGGGCCTGATCGCAGGTATCGCTGCAGCAGCGGTTGCAGTTGTTGCCATTGTGGTAGGCGTTGTAGTAGGCGGCAAGAAGAAGGACGAGAAGGAAGATAAGTAAGATAAATAATACGAAAGATTGACACGTATTGGGGCGTGTTACATATGACAAAGGGCGGCGTGCTTTTTATAAAAAAGGTACGCCGCTTTTTTAGTGCAGCACTTCAAACTCGGAATGCTCTGCATTCCTCGTTTGCAGTGCTGAATAGTTAAAATTTTACAGTATTTCATATCCATTATTTGAGGTGTTTTTTGAGGGGTATTTTGGATATACTGTTTACAGTTGGGGAGAAGGGTTTCTCCTGTGAAATAAAAAGGAGAAGGAGGAAGGTCATGAGCAAAAAATCGGAAGAGATCATTATTCCGGAGATTGAGACAGAAGACACGGAACAGATCTTTGAACCAGGACATGGGATCAACGATAAGCTTCAGGTGGAACCGTCACTTGTTCATCAGGCGCATGATTATAAAAAAGACGAAGATACGGTTGCTACCTACAAGATTGACCACGCAACCAAGGTTGCGCTGGAGACCGGAACGGCACCGGTTGCAAAAAAGAAGGAAAAGGTGAAGGAGCCCGCGGGACCGATCTTCGCGGTACAGAGAATTGCGGCACTGTTCATGTTCTTCCTGATCTTTGTGCCCACCATGAACCCCGCGAGGGTTTCGGCACTCGTAAACAAGAATCTTTCGCTTTTCACATCGGCGGTATCCTATCCGGCGCTGACCGGAGATGTGGGCCGAGGCTTTCGGGCCGGCTGGATCGATGAGGGAAGCTTCGTACTCTTATACATCGGCGCGATCATTGCCACTCTCGGCATCATCGCACTTGCGGCCGGCGCATGTATGTCGCTCGGTAATAACAAACTCAAGAGATTATCATTTATCTTTTCCATCGCGGGCGCAGCGGTACACCTCGTAGGACTTGTGGTGATCGCTATCTCCTATGGTCAGTTCGCGGATGCGAGAAAGCAGGATAAGGTAGGCGCGGAATTTCCGACATCCCTGATCGTCTTTGGCGTGCTCGCCGTGATCATAATCGCGACAACGGTCCTTGCATTCCTGATCGTTCCGAAGCCGGAAAAGGGCGAGAAGTTCGAGATGGAAACGAAGTTCAAACTCTTCCTGATGTTCCTGCCCTTTGCGATCCTGACCTTCGTGTTCTGCTACCTGCCGCTTTGGGGCTGGAGAGTTTCCTTCTTCGATTATTCGGTGGGCGATACGCTCTCCATGGATAAGTGGGTAGGCTTTAAATGGTTCAAGCATCTCTTCGAGAATGCGGCTACAAGACGAGATCTTCTGCACGTGATGCGAAACACGCTGGCAATGAGCGGTCTCGGCATCCTCACAAGCTGGCTGCCTCTTGCATTTGCGGTACTCCTCACGGAGATCTCAAATACCAAGTTCCGCCGCTTCGTGCAGACCTTTACCACGATCCCGAACTTCATCAGCTGGATCCTGGTTTATACGATCGCAATCGCGATCTTCGCGCCGGAGGGCTTTATCAACTCCATGACCGGCGGCAGCACAAACTACCTGATGGGCGACAACTTCACATGGCTGAAGATGCTTGCGTGGGGTACCTGGAAGGGTATCGGCTGGAGCGCCATCATCTATATCGCCGGAATCTCCGGTATCGACAGACAGCTCTATGATGCGGCCCATGTGGACGGCGCAAACCGCTTCCAGAGAATCTGGAACGTAACCCTGCCGGGCTTGATCCCGACCTACATGGTCATGCTGCTTTTAGGCATCGCCGGTATGCTGTCCAACGGATTAGACCAGTACCTGGTATTCTCCAACGCATCGAACCTTGAACATATGCAGGTCCTCGACCTCTACGTATACAAACTCGGTATCGAAGGCGGCGCGTATCCGCTGTCCGTGGTCATAGGTATGGCGAAATCATTGATCAGTGTGGCGCTGCTCTTTATGGCGAACAGTGTATCGAAGATGGTTCGTAAAGAAAGTATCATTTAAGGAGGTGCGGAATGGCGAAATATCATAATAAATTACAAAAAAACAGACGCTTTGAAGCCGTGTCTCCCACCGGAGAGGTGATCGAGATCCAGGAGAAATCCATCCGGAAGCATCACAAGTTCAGCACAGGTGATAAGGTATTCTTCGTACTTGATTACATCTTCTTCATCGTGTTTACCATATCCTGTATCTTTCCGTTTTACTATCTGTTTATCAACACGATATCGGATGCGGGTCTGGTAAGTAAGGGTATGATCAATTTCATCCCCCGGGGACTCAACATTGACAACTACCTGGCTTTGCGCAACGTGTCCGATCTCGGCAACTCCATCCTCGTCTCGGTGGGCAGGACGATCCTCGGCACCGCACTCATGGTGATGGCATCCGCCTTCGTGGGGTATCTGATGACCCAGGAGGAAATGTGGAAGCGCAAATTCTTCTACCGCTTCCTGGTGATCACCATGTACTTCAATGCCGGCCTCATTCCCTGGTATTTGAACATGGTAATGCTGGGTCTGACCAACAATTTCGCAGCCTACATCATCCCGGGTATCGTGGCTCCGTACAACATTATCCTTGTAAAGACGTACATCGAGTCCATCCCCGGAGAGCTGGAGGAGAGTGCCTTTATCGACGGAGCCTCACACTTTACGGTGTTCAGGAAAATCATCTGGCCGCTTTCCATGCCGATCCTGGCAACCATCGCCATCTTCGGTGCGGTGGGCAACTGGAACTCCTTCCAGGATTCGTTGATCCTGATGTCGGATGCAAGCCATCTGTACACCTTGCAGCACCGTCTGTACATTTACTTAAATCAGACAAACAATCTGTCCAACGTCATGAACAGTTCCACCGGCGGCGGAACCGCATTAAATTATGCGCAGAACGGACAGATCATAAAATACACCATCTCCATGGTTTCCATCATCCCGATCCTTCTCGTGTATCCGTTCATGCAGCGGTACTTTGAAGAGGGTATCATGCTTGGAGCCGTGAAGGGTTAAGAGAACAACTTAAGGAGGGTATTACGAACATGAAAAAGAGTTTTTTCAAAAGAGCTGCAAAGAAGCTGGTAGCCTGCACTCTGGCGAGTGTCATGATGATCGGCGGGCTCACGGCCTGCGGCGGTAGCGGAAAGAACAAGAAGACGGTAACCCTGACCGTATTCTCCGAGCGTGCAAATTACTCGGGAGAGCAGATGGGCTGGACGGCAAAGTACCTGCTCGACAACTATAATGTAAAACTGAACATCGTGCCGAACACAAACGGTGCGTTCAATACCAGAACGGAGTCCGGAGATCTGGGCGATATCGTGGTATTCGGAAGTGAGACGGACTTTATCAAGTCCGCGCAAAATGGCCTGCTCTTTGACTGGGAGGAGGATGACGTGCTCTCCGAGTACGGTGCCTATATCAAGGAGAACTGCCCCAAGGCGCTCGATAAGGTGCGTGGCATGACAGATGCCGGCAAGATCTACGGTGTGCCCTTTGAGGTGGCACCCAACAGTGACGACTTCCAGACAAAGCTTTACTCCTGGGATATCCGCTGGGATCTCTATGAGCAGCTCGGGCACCCGGAGGTAAAGGATCTGGATGATTATATGCAGCTCTTTAAGGATATGAAGGAAATCTGCCCCACAGATGAGACGGGCAAGCCGACCTATGCATTTTCTCTCTGGCCGGACTGGGACGGTGACATGGTAATGTATGTGCAGAACATGGCGCGTATCTATTACGGTCTCGACGAGTTCCAGAACGGACTCTATGATCCCGCAACCGGAGAGTTCCACGGCGCACTGGAGGAGAACGGACCTTATCTCGAGATGCTCCGCTTCTTCCATGACCTTTATGTCAATGACCTGTTGGATCCCGCATCCATGACGGCAACCTATGATTCCATGGTAGAAAAGATGTCCAAGAGCGGTGTGTTTGCATCCGTATTCAAATATGCCGGCGAGGATATTTACAATACAGACGAGCATGTGTCCCAGAACAAGATCATGAAACCTCTCCGACCGGAGAATTCCGTGATCACGGTGGAGGGCCTGAATCCTCTCGGCAGCAACAACTACTGGGCGATCGGCGCAAAGACCGAGTATCCGGAGCTTTGCATGGAGCTGATCAACTTCTTCTATACACCGGACGGTTATATGTTCAGCCTCTACGGACCGAAGGGTGTGACCTGGGATTATGATGAGGACGGAAACACCTTCTTTACCGAGCTTGGCAAGAAGACCAACAATGACAAGTCCACACCGATGGAGGGCGACTATGCAGGCTCCACCTACCATGACGGTGAGTGCCAGATCAACATGACCTCCTGGAGCATTAGCTGCGAGAACCCGAATTCCAACGGCGAGACCTATGACTGCGGCGACTGGAAGTCCGAGCAGGGCGAGCCCAAATGCGATGCGGAAGCAGACTGGAGAAGCTTTACGGGCTGCACCAGCTTTGATGAATATATCCGTACGGGAAAGTATGTGGTAAAGGTGGGTTCCGCCTACACCGAGAAGGAGAGACCGGCAGAGCTCGAGACCACCTGGACCAATGTAAAGAACTGTGTTGTAACCAACTCCTGGAAGGCAATTTACGCCAAGGATGATGCCGAGTTTGACAAGATCGTGGCTGACATGATCAAGCAGGCAAACGATTACGGCTACGAAGAGGTGTTAAAGTGGGCCGAGGAGCGCGCGGTTGAGCGCAAGGCTGCAGAGGACGCAGTCAGCAAATAATCAATATGTAAAAACCTGACGGCAGGCAAGTTCCCCCTCTTTCTCTTGCCTGCCGTTTCTATTTGTGATAGGATGTGACAGCGGGAGGAAATAAATGAAATTTTTCGGCATCGACAGTCCAATCTACAAGTTCATGACAACACTGACCAACATGTTTTTACTCTCGGTCTGTGTGGTCGTCGGCAGCATACCCGTCGTCACCGTCGGCGCTTCGATCGTGGCGGGCTTTGATGTGGGACTCCGCATGGCAGCCAACGAGGAAGGATACATCGTGCGTCAGTTTTGGAAGGCCTATAAGAGTAACCTGAAGCAGGGAATTCCGCTCGGGCTGATCGCGCTCCTCTGTGCTTACGTGGTATATCTGGACACGCAGATCATCGCCAAGGTGGAGGGCGTGTCGATCTTCTTTATCATGTTTGCCATGATCTCGGCCGCGATCTTTACCTTCTCGCTGCTCTATGCCTTTGCACTGACCGCAAGGTACGAAAACACGCTGATGCGGATGCTCAAGAATTCCTTCCGCATCTCCATGAAGTATTTTGTGAGAACATTGGGATTGGTTGCGCTGCTGGTCCTTGAGATCCTCGCCTTCTGGTGGAACTACACCACTCTGATCATCGGGATCATCATCGGCCCTGCGCTTTTGATCTTAACGGTCTGCATGTTCGCAAGGCCGCTTTTTGAAAAAATAGAAGAAGACAATCAGGAAGCAGAAGGCTAAGCCTTCTGCTTCCTGTATTCTGCGGGACTCATATTCGTATATTTCTTGAATTTGATATGGAAATAATCCACATTTCTGTAGCCGACCATCTCGGCAATCTTATAAACCTGCAGCTTGCTCGATAGCAGGATTTCCTTCGAGTGCTCGATCCGAATGCTGTCCAGGTAGGTGTTAAAGTTCATCCCCATGCGTTTGTTGAAGATCTTGCCGAGGTAGGAGCTGTTGTAGCCAAAGAGCGGCGCGATATTCTCCAAGGTGATGTTTGAGGTGTAGTTGTGCTGAATATAGTGCACCACATCGTCGATGATACTGTCCCGTGAGGAGTATCCGATGGCGGTCATGATCTTGTCAAACTGTTCCGAGAAGAACAGGATGATCTCGTAGAGATAATAGCTTTGATGAATACGACT
>CACZPL010000062.1 GCA_902783015.1 uncultured Lachnospiraceae bacterium | reverse complement strand
ATGCCTGACCGGCGATGCTTTAGGCTCTGCGAGATGTGACTGCGGCCAGCAATACGATGCCGCCATGAAGAAGATCGCCAAGGAGGGACGCGGCGTGCTCCTCTATATGCGCCAGGAGGGACGCGGCATCGGCCTGATCAACAAGATCCGCGCTTACCAGCTCCAGGATCAGGGACTCGACACCGTGGAAGCAAACTTAAAGCTCGGTTTCCCGGAGGATGCCCGCGACTATACCATCGGAACGCAGATTCTCGTGGACCTCGGAATCAGAAAGCTCAGGCTGCTCACCAACAATCCCCTCAAGGTCTACGGCCTCGCAGGCTTCAACCTTGAGATCGTGGAGCGCGTCCCCATTGAAATGGAACCCGGAGAGTACGATCGCTTCTACCTCAAGACAAAGAAGGAAAAAATGGGTCACTTATTAAATATCTAGGAGGAATAAAAATGAAAACAATTGAAGGAAAATTAGTACAGGAAAACCTTAAGATCGCCATCGTTGCTTCGCGCTTCAACGAATTTATCGTATCGAAGCTCATCGGCGGTGCACAGGACGGCCTTGCCCGCCACGGCGTGCAGGAAGAAAACATCACCCTTGTCTGGGTACCCGGTGCTTTCGAGATCCCCGTGATCGCCAAAAAGCTTGCGGCAAGCGGAAACTACGATGCAGTGATCTGCCTCGGCGCCGTGATCCGCGGGGCAACCAGCCACTATGACTATGTCTGTGCCGAGGTCTCCAAGGGCATTGCAAGCGTATCCCTCGAGACGGGTGTACCGGTGATGTTCGGTATCCTCACCACGGATACCATTGAGCAGGCTATTGAGCGGGCAGGCACAAAGGCCGGAAACAAGGGCTATGACTGCGCACTCGGTGCCATCGAGATGGTCAATTTGATGAAGCAGATCTAGGAGGCACCGTGAACAATCATACAAAGCTCCTGTTTTTTGATATCGACGGCACGCTGATCACCGACGACGGCAGACGGTATTTTCCGGAAAGCGCGAAGGAGGCTATCAGACTGGCGCGTGCGGCAGGACATAAAACCTTTATCAACACGGGCCGTGTGCTTGTCAATATAGAAGACTTTATCAGAGAAGCCGGCTTCGACGGTTATGTGTGCGGCTGCGGCACGCACATCATCCTGGACGGAAAAGAGCTTTTACACAATCTTGTGCCTCGGGAGCGGTGCGTGGAGATTGCCGAAAAAGCAAGGGAATGCCGGATGCTCGCCCTCTTTGAGCAGGCTGAACAGACCTGCTACGACAAGGGAATCTGGGGCAATGAATACCGGGAGGTGCTGGATTATTTTATCTCCATGAAACGGAAAATGGTGGAGGATATCTACGCGCCGGAATTTCTATTCGACAAATTTGCCACTTGGTATTATGATGATAACGACCGCGTGCAGGAATTCCTCGACTATATCTCGGAGGATTTTGATTCCATCAAGCGCGAGGGAAACTTTTACGAGTGCGTGCCGAAGGGCTTTTCCAAGGCGACCGGCATCCGTTTTCTCTGCGAGCGCTTCGGCGTGACCGAGGAGGACTGCTACGCCTTCGGAGACAGCAACAACGATATCGGGATGCTCTCGGCCGTAAAATACAGTGTCGCCATGGGAAACAGTACGCCGGGGGTGATCGCATGTGCAGCATTCCACACGGATACCGTGGAAAACGGCGGCATCAAAAAAGCAATGGAGCATTATCATCTGATCTGACATCACATGAATGAGAGAAAACTGAAGCAATTGAATATCGTGGTGCTGATCGCCGTGATCACGGGAATTGCCTGTATCGTGATCTTTGCCGCATTCTTCGCGCCGAAGGAGCAAAACAAGATCCGCGGCGGAAGGATGGAGAAATTCAACGAAAGCTGGATGAAACGAAGCTACGGTGAGGACGGGAACGAGATGATCGACCTGCCGAAAAAGATTTCCGTCGAAAAGGATGAGATCGCCCTTATCATGCATCTGGTACCGGAGGAAGTAAATGATGATACGGTGCTGATGTTCAAGACGGAGTTTCAGAACGTGGTGGTGATGATCGGCGATTACACCGTGTACACCTACGGCGTGATGAATGATCAAAAGCTTGTGAAAAACGCTGTTCCCTGCAACAACATCGTACCCTTAAAGGGCGCAAAGCCGGGAGATGTGATCTCTGTCTATCTTGCATCCAGCTACAAAAAATACAGCGGCGAGCTGCCGGATATCTACATCGGGACAAGAGGAGATGCGGTGGCTACCCTGATCTCGCGGTCGGGCGTTTCATTTGTACTCTCGGTGATCATCATCCTTGTGACACTGGCGCTGTCCGTATCTCTTGCGTTTATGAATCACGGGGAAGTGGACAGGAGAAAGTCGGTTTATGCGTTTTTGTTTGTGATCTGTGCATCTCTTTGGAGCATGACGGGAAATGAACTGATGCAGCTTATCACTAAGAATGTGTTCGGCGTCTATATGGCGCACGCTGTCTTGTTCCTGATGCTGCCGATCCTCTACCTCATGCATCTTCGATGCTACGCGGAAAAAAGGCGGCTTGCACAGATCTTTGAGCTTGCCATCTACGGCTACGGTGTGCTCATGCTGACCGGCATTGTGTTCCAAATGTTGAACGTGATGGACATTGCAAGCTTTGAGACCATAGCAAAGACGCTGATGCTCATCTCGCTGATCTTATTGTCCGTGCTCATGTACATCGCGGCGGATACCTATTCGGACAAGACGATCAGAAGTCATCTGCTCGCGAATATCCTGCTCTCCGCGGCTGCCGTGCTCGAAGCGTTTTTATCCTTCTTTTCCTTTTACAAGACTTACGACGGCATAGTATTAGAGATCGGAATGTTTGTATATGTGATCATGCTGATGGTGATCAACCAGCAGTCCATGACAAAGGAGATGTACAGAGAGCGCGATGTGGCGCTTACCCAGGCGGAGGAGGAAAAAGGAAAGCTGGTAAAGAAGCTCAATACGGGCTTTTACTATAACACGCTGAATACCGCTGTAAACGATTTAAAGGATCGAGATCCCGCAAACAGCAGGCTGCTCTATGATTGCTCCGTATATCTGCGCTATAATCTGCGCACCATCGGAGACAGAAAGCTTGTACCCTTTACGGAGGAGCTTGCCTATATCAAGGCTTATCTGAATATGCAAAGAAGAAACCATCCCGGCCTTGAGGTGCTGGTGGAGGATAAGATCACGGACTTTTCCGTGCCCTTCAATACCGTGGAACCGCTGGTGGAAAATGCGGTGGTAAACGGCGCGCTGACGCATGGCACGGCCGGAAAGATCGTGGTGCGAAGCTACGAACGTCTCGATTGTTTTGCGATCCAGATCGTGGATAACGGCCGCGGGATCGGACCGGACAAACGCTTTTCGGGTAAGGTAAGCTTCCGTACGGTCAGGAAGGCATTAAAGACCATGTGCGGTGCGACCACGGAGGTCAGCAGCAAAGAAGGCAAGGGTACGATCGTGACCATTAAGATACCGAAAAAAGGGTACATCATGAAGGAGTAATACGATGACGTTTTCTGAACAGATCATATATGCCATGGTGAAACCGGCGAAATACAGAGAGCTTTTGGACCTGAAGAAGGGAAGATCGGTCCTGTTTGTTCTTGTGATCACCTTGATGCTCGGGGTCATCGGCTTTGCCATTCCGATCGCGGCGGTGATCTCGGGCTTCGGTGGCTTTGAGAAGCTGTTTGGTTCCACCATGCGGCCCATGTCGGTGCATCAGGGAACGATGACGATCGAAGAACCCTTCTTCATGCATGTCGGGAACCTGAAATTTGTGATCAACACCGAAGCGGAACGCGTTTCGGATGAACGCCTGTCGGTGGAGGGAGCCTATGTGGCAATCGGCAGTAAGGAAGTGCGACTTGCAATCTCCGGTAACGGGAAGGTAACGGATTATGCAGTCTATAAGGTAAGCGATTTCTTTGCGGAGGGCTTTTCCAATGCGTCACTGATACGGATGATCCCGTGGATCTACGCAGTACTGATCCTTTCGTTTTTGGTCAGCTGTCTGGGGTACTTTATCAAGTACGCTTTTCTCTCGCTGGTGTTCTCCATTACGGTGAATGCCATGAATAAGCATATGGAGCTGGGCCTTTCCTTCGGTCAGGTGTTTATGCTCTGCTACTACGGACAGACCCTCGGGATCATCATATCCAATTTCAACAGCGCACTGTCACTGCTCCCGCAGATGATCGTAAGCTTCGTTTGCGTGATGATATCCATCCGCATGATCACGAGCGCTATTGTTTCCCTAAAAGGTCCCGGATCTCCGCGGATGTCATGAGTGACAGCTTATTATTGTGATATCTTCCGTCGAAGGTGACATCCTCTCCGAAGTATTCCGGTGGGATGTAGCTTTCGGCGGTTTTTTCATCCGGAAACTCGATCTCGGCGATCACGAGACCGTCGAACGCACCTTCAAAGATGTCGAGTTCCACCGTGAGTCCGTCATCAAGCGGCAGAAGATAGCGCCGTTTGGTAATGATGTTTCCCTCGACTTTTTTGGTGAGGGTTTCATATTCCTCCGCAGTCATTTCGAGCTCATATTCCTCGTGCGCCATCATCCCGCCGGATTTGATGGTGAGGATGTATTTTGCGCTGCCGATACTTCCGTCTGCGAGAACAGTCTCCTTTTTTCTGATACGGATGACCGGCGAGACCGCGATATAGGCCTGCTCGATCAATACACAGTCACGCTCCGTAAGATCCGGCAATTCTTTTACCTTGAATTTTCTTTCTATTTCCATTTTGTTTTTCTCCTTTTTCGTTGAAGAATTGTGAAATCTATTATATACTACTTCTATGTGCAAATAAAGAGAGGAGAGATAAAATGAGCAAGGTAAACTTATATCTCGCAACCGGTTTTGAAGAGGTCGAGGCGCTTACAGTCGTGGACATTCTTCGCCGCGCGAACATCGATCTTGATATGGTATCGGTGACGGGAGAGAAGGTTGTTGTGGGTTCTCACGGAATTGCCGTGACTGCCGACTGCCTGTTTGAGGAGGCGTCCGAGTGTGACGCGATCATCCTGCCGGGCGGTATGCCGGGCACGACCAATCTGAAAAACCACGCAGGTCTGACGGCTTTGATCAAGGAGTTTGACGAAAAGAAAAAACTGCTCTGCGCAATCTGCGCGGCACCTACGGTATACGGGGAGCTCGGACTCCTGGTCGGCAAAAAGGCAACCTGTTATCCGGGTAAGGAGGCAGGACTGCTCGGTGCCCTTCCGGTACGCGAGCCGGTGGCTGTCGATGACAATTTCATCACCAGCCGCGGTGTCGGAACCGCCATTGAATTCGGCCTTGCCATCACGGCTCGTTTAAAGGATCAGAAGACAGCGGATCAGATCGCCTATGCGATCGTTCACACGGAGCAGAACAGATAAACGTAAGGGGACTTTAATACAATGTACAGTATTACGGTAAATGAGATACTTGAGGCGACGGGCGGCGTGCTGCTTTCCGGAAATGGAGACACACTGATCACGGACCTTTGCACGGATTCACGCCTGGCGAAGGAGGGCGACCTGTTCGTCCCCATCGTGGGGGAACGCGATGACGGTCACATGTTCATCGAGTCCGCACTCACGAAGGCGGCGGCAACATTGACGCAGGAACACAGCGGCGTTGTGATCTCGGATAAGCCCTACATCGCCGTGAAGGATACAAAAAAAGCCATGCAGGACATCGGCTCTTATTTCCGGGATAAGTTTGATATCCCGGTGATCGGTGTCACCGGAAGCGTCGGAAAGACCACGACGCGTGAGATGATCGCCACGGCACTTTCCGGCTGCGCGCGTGTTTATCAGACGGAGAAAAACTACAACTCTCAAGTCGGTCTTCCCATTGCCCTGTTTCATATGGATGAAAATGCGGAGTGCGCAGTCCTGGAAATGGGCATGAGTGAACCCGGCGAGATGGAACGGCTGTCGGAGATCGCACGACCGACGAGCTGTGTCATCACCATGATCGGCGTGGCGCATATCGAGAATCTCGGAAGTCAGGAAAACATCCGTAAGGAAAAGCTCGCGATCACAAGTCACATGGATCAAAACGGAATCCTCTTCTTAAACGGAAACGATCCGTTGTTAAAGGAGCTGAACGGAAGACTGACGGTTTCCTGCTGCTATTTCGGAACGGAGGCCTGGTGTGAGTGCAGGGCGGAGAATATCTCCATGCGAAGCGACTATACCTATGAGTACGATTATGTGCACAAGGAGAAGCGGGTGCATGTACACTTAAATGCCCTGGGCAGGCACAATGTGATCAACTCCCTGTGCGGTATGGCTATCGCTGATCATCTCGGACATGATCTCGAAAAAGCGGCGGCACAGTTTGAAACCTTTAAAGGAATCCGCCAGAAGTTGATCCGGATTCCGAACAAATACACCATCATAGATGATGCCTACAACGCAAGTCCCGATTCCATGAAGGCGAGCATCGTCGTGCTCTCGGAGATCGAGACGGAGGGAAAGAAGATCGCGGTGCTCGGCGATATGTTTGAACTCGGTGAAAACAGTGAGGCCTATCATTACGAGGTCGGCAAGTTTCTTGCGGATAAGGATGTGGATGAACTTGTCGTGGTGGGTGAACAGTCGCTTGCGATCCGGCGCGCTGTAGAGGAGAGCGGTTCGAAGATCCGCTGCTACAGCTTTAAGGATAACGGAGAGGTTGTGCTATATCTGCTCTCTGTGTTAAACCCGGAGGACATTGTGCTCGTCAAGGGTTCAAACGGTATGAATCTGAAAGCGGTTGTGGACAATCTGCTGGGTTAGTTCATTGACGCTGTTTCGGCGTTATGATAAAATAGTGCGTGTAAAATACGACGTATGAAAGGAGAAGGATTATGTCATATGTATGTACTGTGTGCGGCTACGTACACGAAGGAGATGAGCCGCCGGAGTCCTGTCCGGTATGTAAGGCACCTGCCGAGAAGTTCAAGAAGCAGGAGGGTGAGCTGACATGGGCGGCTGAGCATGTTGTCGGAGTTGCACAGGGTGTGCGCGAGGATATCCTGCAGGATCTTCGAAATAATTTCGAGGGAGAGTGCTCCGAGGTCGGAATGTATCTTGCTATGGCGAGAGTCGCATTTCGCGAGGGTTATCCGGAGGTAGGACTCTACTATGAGAAGGCTGCCTTCGAGGAGGCTGAGCACGCCGCTAAATTCGCGGAGCTTTTGGGTGAGGTTGTGACCGACAGCACCAAGAAGAATCTTGAACTTCGTATTGCCGCAGAGAACGGTGCGACAGCCGGCAAGACAGATCTTGCGAAACGCGCAAAGGAATTGAACCTTGACGCGATCCATGATACCGTGCATGAAATGGCTCGTGATGAGGCAAGACACGGAAAGGCATTCGAGGGATTATACAAGAGATACTTCTCGTAAAAATCGACTAATGAATTAGACAAAAAACGAAGCGAAAAACAAAAATGACTATCATGTTAGACAAAAATAGTCTAACATGATAGTCATTTTTTACGTTTTGTGCAATTTGTCGACTTTTGAAAAAAATGTGCCTAATGCATTGGTCAATAGTGAAAAAATGCACAAAGGGTATTGCTTTTTTTAAGAAAAGAGTATATATTCATGAAAGCTGAAATGAAGGACATCAGGTGTAACTAACAGTTTTAAGTATGGAGGAATGTAGAAATGGCAGTAAAGAAAGCAACAGTTGATTCAACAATGGCAAAGGTAGAAGCAGCAAAGAAGGCAGCAGAGCCCGCAAAGGCAGCTGAGGTTAAGGAAGCTCCGAAGGCAGCAGCTGAGAAGAAGGCTCCTGCAAAGAAGGCAGCAGCTCCGGCTAAGAAGGAAGCAGAGAAGAAGGCACCGGCTAAGAAGGCAGCTCCCGCTAAGAAGGCAGCACCGGCTAAGAAGGTTGCAGAGACAGCTAAGAAGGCAGCAACAGCTGTTAAGAAGGCTACTACAACAAAGAAGGCAGCTCCGGCTAAGGCAGCAGCAGCTAAGGTAGTGATCGAGTACGGCGGTGGTCAGGTAGTTGCAGCTGACATCGTAGCAAAGGCTACAGAGGTAAGCGGCAAGAAGAGCATCAAGGAACTCAATGTTTACTATCAGCCTGAGAACGGCATGGTATACTTCACCGCAGACGGCGAGGAAGGTTCCTTTGCACTGTAAGAAATAAATACATCAAAAAAGGCGGAGAGGCTTTACAGCCCCTTCGCCTTTTTTGTGCATGCTTCCATGGCGTCCATGATCGTACCGCGGAAGCCCTTTTCCTCAAGGACCTTGACGGCTTCGATGGTCGTGCCGCCCGGGGAGCAAACCATGTCTTTAAGCTCGCCGGGATGCTTGCCTGTATCGAGTACCATCTTTGCACTTCCGTAGACGGCCTGTGCCGCAAATCTGTAAGCCTGCGCGCGTGGCATGCCGTCCGCAACCGCGGCATCGGCCATAGCCTCGATGAACATGAAGACATAGGCCGGAGAGCTTCCGCTCACGGATACTACCGCATCCATCAGACGCTCGGGAATATCCTCGGCCTTGCCGAAGCTTGAGAGAAGTGCAAGCACATCTTCGTACTCACTGTCTAATACGTTAGAATTTCTGCACACGCCCGTGATGCCCGCGCCGACTAATGCGGGAGTGTTCGGCATGGTGCGAACCAGTTTAACAACCTTGCCGAATTTTTCGCGAAGCCAGGTGAGTGTCTTTCCGGGCGCGATGGTGATGATGATCTTGTCCTTTGTCACGGAAGTGCGGATCTCGGAGATCACATCCTCATAGAACTGCGGCTTGACCGACAGGAATAAGATGTCGGCTGCCTTTGCGATCACAGTGCTTTCGGAAGCCTGTACACCGAAGGTCTCAACAGCCTTTACAGTGGCATCCTTTGAAATGTCGGACACAAAGATCCTCGCCGGTGTGACACCCGCATTCTCGATGAGCCCCCTGATGATGGCACTTGCCATGTTTCCGCAACCGATAAAACCGATCTTGTACTTTTTCATATTTGGTAATCTCCCTTCTTATTGATAACGCCGTATCCGGCCGGTCGGAGATGATCCCGTCCGCACCGTTTGCGATACAGCGAAGCATGATCTTTTCTTTGTTTACCGTCCACACAAAAACGGGGATCCGGTGACAGTGCATGCGCTTGATAAACCCTTTTGTCGCAAGCCGAAAGTAGGGTGAGATGAAGTCGGCTTTGCAGGCATGCAATCTTCGAATCGGGAAAAACTCGTTGGCCCTTCGCTTTATATTTGCATGCTTTACCCCCACGAGAAGCCCGGTCGTGATCTGCGGATCGATCCGCTTGACCCGCGCCGCGGCAATATCCAAAAAGGATTTGATCTGAAATTCATCGTAGTCGAAGTATTTCTTCACAAGTCGAATGACCCTTTTTTCGTAGCCGGTTTCCTTCAATTCGATATCCAGCTTGATCCTGCCCGCGCAGAGCGAAAGTACTTCTTTTAAGAGAGGAACACGGTAGCCCTGTGCATAGGTGATGCTGCAAAGACGGTCGTAGGAAAGCTCGCTGATCGCCGTACCTTCGATCTCGCTGTCGTGGAAAACGATCAGCTTATCATCCGCTGTCCGCCGAATATCAAACTCCGCATACTCACAGCCGAGGCTGATCGCAATCTCAAAGGCCTCAAGTGTATTCTCGTGTTCCGCCAGCGCAGAAGCACCGCGGTGTGCGATTATAAAAGGTTCCATGCTGTCTCTCCTCAAAGTGATATAAGGTGATTATACCACAGCAGGGTAAAATAGCAAAGTTGAATTCAAGGTCCGGTCGTGTTATACTGTTTCGTGAATTTAACTGTTTAATCTGCTGGACAAATCTAGGAGGAAAACATGCCAGACGACAATAATAAGAATAATAGTGATAACAAGGGTTCCGACGACGAATACGAAAAGTATTGCTACCTCTGTAAACGCCCGGAATCCCAATGCGGAAACTTCATCCACCTTCCCGGTGGCATGAACATCTGCAGCGACTGCATGCAAAAGAGCTTTGACTCCTTCAACAACATGCAGTTCCTGGACCTTTCCAAGCTTCCGAACATCAACATGTCGCAGTTTATGCCGTTCGACGATGTGCCGAAGTCGCAGAAGGTTAAAAAGAAAAAGAAAAAAGAAGAAAAGGAAGAAGAGCAGGAAAAGCTCTCTCTGGAAAATATCCCTGCGCCGCATAAGATCAAAGCGCTCTTGGACGAGTATGTGGTCGGCCAGGAGTACGCCAAGAAGGTGATCTCCGTTGCGGTGTACAACCACTACAAGCGTGTCCTGACCGACAGCATGGACGATATCGAGATCGAGAAATCCAACATGCTCATGCTCGGCCCCACAGGCTGCGGCAAGACCTATCTTGTTAAGACGGTTGCAAAGCTTTTGAATGTACCGCTTGCCATCTGTGATGCCACAACACTGACGGAGGCCGGCTATATCGGCGATGATGTGGAGAGTATTCTTTCCAAGCTCCTTGCGGTTGCGGATAACGATGTGGAAAAGGCGGAGACCGGTATCATCTTCATCGATGAGATCGATAAGATCGCAAAGAAGAAGGAAACCAGGAGCCGCGATGTGAGCGGAGAGTCCGTACAGCAGGGACTCTTGAAGATCATCGAGGGTGCGGACGTGGATGTACCTGTGGGCGCGGGCAGCAAGAATGCCATGACTCCCATCACCTCCATGAATACAAGAAACATCCTGTTTATCTGCGGCGGTGCGTTCCCGGATCTCGACGACATTATCAAGCGCAGATTAAACAAGCAGTCCTCCATCGGTTTTTCTGCCGACTTAAAGGACAAATACGATAAGGACAAGAACATCTTCTCCAAGGTTGTAACGGAGGATCTGCGGGAGTTCGGAATGATCCCGGAGTTTTTGGGCAGACTTCCCATGGTGTTTGCACTCGAATCCTTGGATAAGGATATGTACATTAAAATATTGAAGGAACCGAAAAACGCGATCTTAAAGCAGTACCAGAAGCTGCTTCGCTTAGATGAGGTGGACCTGCAATTTGATGATTCGGCTTACGAGGTGATCGCCGAGAAAGCCATGGAGGATGAGACGGGAGCCAGAGCACTCCGCGCGATCATCGAAAAGTTCATGCTTGATATCATGTATGAGATCCCGCGGGATGACAGTATCGGCCGGGTGACCATTACCGGTGATTACATCAACGGAAAGGGATCGCCGATCATAGAACTGAGAGGAACACAGTAGATGAAAAGAAGAATCCTTGCTTATTTAGATTATGTGGAAGGACTCCTGGAGCGGGACGACCTGGACTGGGAGGACGAGATCAAAAAGCATCTGACCCAGATCGCTTTCTTCGCCCATGAGAGGCTGGTGCACCTGATCGTGATGGTGCTCTTTGCCATTGTCACCGTGTTTTCCATATTATACTTTAATTACACGGGAAAGCTGGAGATCGTTGCGCTCATTGTGACGCTCCTGATGCTGCTGATCCCTTATATTGCCCATTATTATCTGTTGGAGAACAGTGTGCAGAAGATGTACACACAGTATGACAGAATGTTGGAGAAGAAGGGAGATAAGGCGTTTAAGCTTTAGACGCGGGTGACCGGCAGACTGTTAACATCAGATTATAGAAAATTAAATTATGTAAACAAAATTACGAAAGAGCGAGGTTTCCTTGCTCTTTCTTTATGTAAACCAATTATCTATTTGTTACACAAATAGAAAAACTCTTCTGAAAACATATCTCGATTTTCTGATAAAATGGTAAAATGTTACGGAAATATTACAAAAATGTAAAAAAGTACTTGACATTTATGTCAACTTTACATAAAATAGAAATTGCACCCTAAGAGGCGGAAGGTGCCAATGGGTGCATCATATAACTTGTACCATGCGAGTATTATACCACTAGATTTAGTTTTGTAAAGGGTTTTTTTAAAAAAAATGCAGGAAGTGAAAAAAACCGTAGGTGAATATGAAGCGGAGCTTTCGGGAAAGCAGGAAGCACGGGAGCGCAGGATCCGGCGCGACAGAAGGAGAAGAGCCTTGTTTGCCGGTCTTGTTTTCATGATCTGTATTCCGATCGTGATCTGTATGTATCTGATCATCCGCGTCAATGCCATCGACGACAGGCTTGATAAGCTCTCGAACAGTCTCAATATCGAGGCGGAGCTTGATAACCCGGATACGGCAGCCTACGCTGCGGAGACCGGGAAGTCGGATGTTGATTCACCGCAACCGGAAAAGAGTACGGGCGCGGATATCGTGTATCTGGCCCTTTCGAAGGAGAGTAAGGACATCCGTGCGGAAAAACAGGCAGGATCGGACGAGGAGATGGCCGCAGAGGACGTTACCACGGAGGAGGTCACCACCGAGGCCACAACCGCCGAGACTTCAGGTAACTACGTTCCGAACGGGAAAAAAGTTTACCTGACCTTTGATGACGGACCGAGTGAAAACACGGACGACATTTTGGATATTTTGAAGAAGAACAATGTAAAGGCAACGTTTTTTGTAGTATATAATGATGACAAATCCATGGTTCCGTATTATAATCGGATTGTGGATGAGGGTCACACAATCGGGTTGCATTCCTACTCACATGTCTATGAGACTGTTTATGCGAGCGAAAAGGCTTTTGAAGAGGATGTAACGAAGATCCATGATTACGTACAGTCCGTGACCGGCGTGGATGCGAAGATCTACCGCTTCCCCGGCGGCAGCTCCAACGAGGTGAGCGAAAACGTGGATACCAACCGGATGATCGAATATCTGACGCGTGAAGGTTATACCTACTACGATTGGAATGCGGAGTCCGGCGATGCGGAGGATGAAGGCCTCACACCCGATCAGCTCAACGACAACGTGATGGGCTATGTGCGGGCAAACGAGGGCGATTCCGTGGTTCTCATGCACGATTTTAAGAACGGAGTGGCTACCGCACGCGCGCTGCAAAGCCTCATCGACACCTTAAAGGCAGAGGGCTATGAGCTTTGTCCTATCGACGAGAACACGGATCCGTGCCAGCACGTGACGATCGAATAAAACGGTAGCGTTTGACTGATGACTTATGAGGATGCGTTACATTATATAGAAGAAACAAACAGGCTCGGTATCAGACCGGGCCTGATTTTGATTAAAGAGCTTCTTTCCCGTATGGGCAACCCGGAGCAAAAGCTGAAGCTGCTCCACATTGCGGGGACCAACGGAAAGGGCTCTGTTTTTGCGTTCTGCGAATCCGCGCTGATCGAGGCGGGTTTTTCGGTGGGGCGTTACGTGAGTCCTGCGGTGACGGATTATTTGGAACGCTTTACCGTGAACAGACGGGAGATGACAGAGGAGGAATATGCTTCCTATGTGGAACAGGCGGCGGCCTGTATCCGCGACATGGAGGCGCAGGGACTTTTTAGCCCTACATCCTTTGAAATCGAGACTGCCATCGCATACCGTTACTTTGCGGACAAAAAGGTGGATTACGCACTGATCGAGTGCGGGATGGGGGGCGCGGAGGATGCGACCAATGTCATGGAAGAAACGGAGGTTTCCGTCATGGCCCAGATCAGCATGGATCATATGCAATATCTGGGAGATACGCTCGAAAAGAT
>CACZPL010000061.1 GCA_902783015.1 uncultured Lachnospiraceae bacterium | reverse complement strand
TCACCCGTCACGATCTCCTTCGGATTCTTATAGCCGCTCGGTTTATTTGCTTTGATGTATTCGTAAGCCTTCTTAGAGGCATCAAGTGCTTTGGAGGCGAATGCCGCATCATAATCCTTGTAGATCACGGATGCTTTTGCCATAACAGCCGCAAAGTCTGCAGTCGCAGCCGTGGAGATCGGTGCAAGTACAAGGGGATCCTTCTCGTCTTCCGGAAGAGAAAACTCCGGGAACACCAGAGGTGTCACCTTGTGATATACGCCGCCGGTCGCTTCATCCTGCATCTTGAACATCCAGTCAAGCTCGTATCTCGCCTCGTCCAAGAGGTCCGGTGTGCCGTTTCCGCTCTCCGGAATGCCGATATCATCCGCTGTATAATTGAAATCCTCGTAGGTCAGGAAGAGATCCTGTACCGTCTTTGCACCCGGCACCACGTAACGGCCGCAGTCGCCGGCATCATGCCAGCCGCCGGACACTTCTACCGTCTTGCCGGAGTCGTCGCCGTAGATGGTCGCCTCTTCCTTGTGGCATTCCTCGTGCGCGAAGTCACCCGCGATTGCCGGATCCAGCTTGAGCCCGCAACGCTGCTTGTAGAGCATGAGGATCACATCCTTGTATACGTCGTCGTACAGACCGTCGCCGATCTTGAAGTTATAGGACCGGCCCGAGGGTGCGGACACGATATAGTACTCGCCCGGTGTCTTCAGTTCGGAAAAGTCGCCGGTGCGGATCTTGGTATTGGTGGAGTAGAATTTTTCTGCTTCGCCGTAGTCGCCGATAAACACGGTCTCATCGGTGTCGGCCTTGCACACCTTGAAGTGCTCGTCGTTGGCATCGGTCACGAGAACGGTCTTTGTGTCATCCGGCTTGTAGCCGATCTGGTTTACCAGCACCTTGTTCGGTGTGGGTGCCGGCTGAATGATCTCCGCATTGGAGCTGTCGGTCACAAAGAGCGAGATGTTGTCGATGCAGATGGTGTGCGGCGGAAGTCCGGACTCATCACCCGTGACATCGCCTAAGTTAAACACGAAACGCGGTGCGGGGTCGGAGTTTTCCTCCATGGTAAATTCCTTGGTTATGGTCTGCATCTCGGGGCCGATCTTTACCACATCCATAGCGTAGGCGTGGTAGTCGCCGCCGTTTACCTGCACGCGCCACATAGCACTTCTCTCTATGGTGGAGGAGATGTCAAAGCTTACGGTATACACACAGCCCTTCGCCATGGTGAAACCGTCGTAGTACACCTGCACGGAGTGCTCTAAGGTTCCGTTATTGTCGATCACAACCTCCAGCTCGTGGTTGACGGCCTTCATGGAGAACTGCGCGCCGTTGGAGTAGGTGGTGAAACCGTCGGTCTCGTTCTTCTCGAAGTCCACGCCGATGGCGTCAGCGCCCTCTACCGTGGTAAAACGCTCGTTTTCAACGATCTCGGCCTCCGTGGTACTCCAATCGTAGATGGAGTCGTCGATGGGGCCTGCTGCCTCCGTGGTCTCAGCCTCCGCAGTCGTGTCGGCCTCCTGTGTGGCTTCCGTCTGTGCCGCCTGTGTTGCGTCGGACCCGCTTGCGCTCCTGCTCTGCGTCGTCGTATCTGATTTGCCGCCGCAGGCTGCCATGCCGAGCGCCATGGTTGCCGCAATCGCAAGCGTCGCTGCATGTTTAAAGCTCTTTTTCATAATAATCTCCTTTTCCTCTGCTCTATTGTTACTCATTTATTTACAAAAATCACATACATCAATAAACGGGAGTGCCCCTCCGAAGATGTCCAGGGCACTGCCGACGGTGACATCGACGTGATCCTGTCCCAGCGTTTTCAGCTTTTTCAAGTCTTCCATGGAGGATACACCGCCCGCGTAGGTGACCGGAAGCTTGGCAAAGCTTCCGAGCAGCCGCGCGACATCCTCCTCGATGCCCTGTTGACGGCCCTCCACATCCACCGCGTGGATCAGGTATTCGTCGCAGTAGTCGGACAAATTGTCTAATATATTAGAATCAAGTGCCTGTTCCGCAAAGCGCTGCCAACGGTCCGTGACCACATAATAGGCCTCGCCCCGCCTTCTTGCGGAAAGGTCCAGCACCAGATGTTCCTTCCCCACAGCATACACCATACGCTTCAGGTTTTCCATATTTATTTTACCGCCGGAAAAGACGTAGGAGGTCACGATCACATGGCTCGCTCCCGCATCCAAAAACTGCTCTGCGTTTTCCGGTGTGATGCCGCCGCCCAGCATGAAGCCGCCGGGGTACGCGGATAGCGCAAGTCTTGCCTGCTCCACATCCGCGTCATAGAACTCGCTTCCCACGGGATTCAGTAGGATAATGTGCCCGCCGGATAATCCACGCGACTGATACAGTCTTGCGTAGAAGCCCGCATCCTGCTCCGACACGAAGTTATCCTGTGCCGCATTTCCGATGTCCGCAAGCGTGCCGCCCACGATCTGCTTTACTTTTCCGTTGTGTATGTCAATGCATGGTCGAAATTTCATTCTTGCCTCCGGGTTTCAGGATCCTTCGGGCTGACGCCCTCAGGATGACAGGCTTTCCGGCCTCAATCATCCGTGCTGAAGGCCGACTCTTGGATCTCCCGCGAGATGGATCCGATCTTTTTGTCGGTCTCCGCGTTGTAGATCTCCACGACCTCCGTGCCTTCCTTCGCATCCTCGCTGTCTCTTCCCTCCACAGGAATGTACAGCATAGTGTTTTCCTCCACGATCCCGAGGATACCGTCTCTGTCACGCTCTCCCGGTGTCTTAACCACATATTTCACCGAGAGGTTCTTGTCGTCGGTCATACCCGTGATCTCGAAATGATAATAGCGCGTCTCACCGGGCTTGAACCAGGTCCTGTTTGCCTTTTCGTCCGTCTCGGACAGGTTGGCACACACGCGCTCCAAGCGAAGTCCCTTTCCCGTGCCGTGCTTGATCTTGTTGATGCACAGCTTTACCACGGGCACGAGCACCACGATGATCACCGCGATCAGCACCAGCTGGTACACCAGCTTCGTGTGCCTCGACTCGCGGAAGGGATCCAATTTCTCTTTTTTCTTTTTCACCTTCACCGGCGGGAGCGGCACATTCGGCCGGTCCTCCGCGGTCAGGATACCGCTCTGCTCCGCATTTGCCAGCATGAAGGAGTGGTTCTTGATAGCTGCATTCTTGGCATCCGCAAGCTTGAAGGTCTGCTTTTCCTGTGGTCTTTGCTTCGGCTGTTCTTTGGCAGTCTGCCAGGTTGGCCCGAAGGATCTTTCCTCCTTGCTCGCGAGCGGTGCATCAGACGGCGCCTGCGCCGGCGTGTCCGATGAATCCTGCTGTGCCTCGATCTGCACGCCATCCATAATGTCCTGTGCCATCTGCACCGCGGACTCGTAGCGGTCCTCCTTGCGGATGCTCATGGCTTTCATGATGGCCTTGTTTAACGGACGCGGGATGCGCTTGTTGTAGTCGCGCGGCTCCTTTAAGTCATCCTGCACCACACGGGTCGGCGCATCCAAGGGGCGCGTGCCCGTCGTGATGTAGTAAAGGGTTGCACCGAGCGCGTAGATGTCCGTCCACGGGCCGGTCTTGTTTCCGCTTGCGTATTGCTCCACCGGCGCGTAGCCGGGCTTTAGGCTGATGGTGCTCGACAGGTTTTCATGTTGCGTGTCCATCTCGACCACGCCGAAATCAACGAGCTTTACCTTGTTGTTGTCGCAAATAAAAATACTCTCCGGGCTTAGGTCGCGGTGGACCATGCCGGCAGCATGTATGGTTTCCAGGGCTTCGATCACGGAGAAGGAGATATGCACCATCATCTCCTCCGACACCGTGCCCTCATGGCGCTCCATGTACTCCTTCAGGGAAAGACCGTTTAGGTACTCCATGATCATGAAGGCCGTGGCGTTTTCCTCAAAGTATTCGTACACCGTGACGATGTTGTCATCGCCCGTAAACGCAGACAGATTTTTAGCTTCCTGCAGGAACTTCTGAAGGCCGAAGTTGTACTCGTCGTTGTACTCATCGAGGAGCATGTAGTCCGAGATGCCGTTCGCCCGTCCGATCAGCTGTTGCGGGCAGTATTCCTTGATCGCCACATCCCGCGACTCCTGCTTGTCCCACGCCTTGTACGTGATCTCAAAGCCGCTGATGCCGATCATGGCGCTCACCTTGTATCTGCCCCGCAGGACCGACCCGAGCGCAAGCCCCGTTCCACCCGTCTGTGTATGTTGTGTCTGCGTTTGCATCATGCTTATGTCTTCCTTAATAATGGTAAAAAACAACTATGCAAATTTTACCGCATAGGATGGGTGGCGTCAAGCGAAAAGGGCTGGTTGACAAAACCCGAAAAAAACAGTAAATTCATTGCAACAGAGTGCATTTGATACCAAAAAAACGGATGAAAGGCTGCATACGGAATGTCTAAACTGAAGGATCATATCAAACAATCTAAAATTCTGAATCCCATCGCACATGAGCTGCTCTATAAGTACCAGGATGTGCGGGACAAATTCAAAGAAAGCACAGTCGGACAAAAAGTCAAAGAACAGCAAACCATAAAAACAAAAACACAGCCGATTTCGGATCTGAAGCACACCTGGGCCTTTAATTCCGGTGACACCTTCTCCGGCAATCCGAAATGGTTGTTTCTTTATGTGTGCAAATACAGAAAAGATATCGATGCCTATTGGCTTTGCGACAACGAGAAGACGATCGCAAAGATCCGCAGTCTCGGTTTTCACGCATACAGCTTTCATTCCCGTGAGGGGAAAAGGAAGCAAAGGATCACCGGTGTTTTTTGTGTTGAACAGGTAAAAGAACAGATCCCTGTTGACATGCCCAAGAGCATGCTCCTTTTGAATCTGTATCACGGTGTCGGCTGCAAGTCTATTGAGAAATACGTGAATTTCGGATTCCTCACCAAACGTATCGCAAAGAAATACATCTCGAATAACGATTACTATTATACCAACATGTTGTTTCTGGTGACATCTCCGCTAATGGAAGAGCATTTTTCAAAACAACTTGGTCTCAGTTCTAATAATCTCATCAAGGCCGGATACCCGAGATGCATGTATCAGTCACTGTTCGAACCTGTCTCCACATTTGATCACGACATATTAAAGCAAAAGGGACTCCCGGAGCATACCAGGATCGCAGCCTATGTTCCCACCTTCAGAGATGATGACGCTTATGATTTCTGGGAGCACGCGGTCCCGGATTTTGACAGGTTACTTCGCACATTGGAACGCGAAGACATCTTGTTGATCATAAAGGTTCACCCGCAAATGCTGAATGATCCGACGTATAAACGGATCTCCGCAAAATACAAACGCGAAAAGCATTTACTCTTTTGGAATGATGCAAATGACTTTTACGAGATCTTTCCAAAGATTGACATCGGTATCATAGATTATTCTTCAATCTATTATGATATGCTGGCTTCCGGCGTAAAGCATTTCATCAGATACTTCTTTGACTGTGACGAAAATGCAAAGCATTTACGTGATTTTGTTTTTGACCCCGCGGAAATGACAAGCGGAGCTATGTGCGAAAACTTTAACGAGTTCATCTCGGCATTAGAGCAAGTCGACGATTCCGAATGCTCCGATAACGAAAGGATCCTGGATCTGTTCTGGAAATACGCAGCACCGGATTCCTTCGAGTCCATCATCAACAAGACCATGGAGTTTAAACCGGCGGCCGAGAGCGGACTTCCCACACTCTACTCCTATGATATTTTTGATACCCTGTTCTCGCGAAAGGTTCTCAGGCCGGAAGGGATCTTTTATGCCGTAAAATACCGCATTGAACAATCCGGCCTTTCCTTTCCCGCATACGTGGTTGCAAACTACCCGAAGATTCGGCAATATTGCGAGGCAAATGTGCGGGAGTATTATAGCAAGTCTCTTCCTTTCAGGGCGGATGATCGACGCGAGATCACCTATGATTTGATCTTTCAGCGCATGCAGGAGCTTTATTCACTCTCCGACGAGCAAATCAGGGCGCTGATGAATTGGGAGCTCGAGGCAGAGCTGGATAATGTTGTTCCCTGCCAAGAAATGATCGATGATTTGTTTGAAAAGAAGACGCGCGGTGAAGAAGTGCTTTTGATCAGCGATATGTATCTTGATAAAGCGTTTATCACAAAGCTTCTGCATAAGGCCGACCTGAGGCTTGCGGAGCTTCCGCTGTTTTTATCCTCGGCATACGGAGTGCAGAAAACGACCGGCCTTCTCTACCTGGAGGCTTATCTGTCGGAGATCCCGTATCAATACAAGCAATGGATTCATTACGGAGATAATGCGTTCGCGGACGGAAAATGTGCCGAAAGCATGGGGATCACGCCCGTTTTGCATGAGGCACCGTCGCTGAACGATTATGAGCAGCTGATGGTTGACAGTATCTCAACCTACGACAGCTACCTTGTCGCTGCCTCCCTCAGCAGATTCCGCACCTCAAACGAGAATGAAAAAGACCGGTTTATCTATTCCTTTATCTCTCTTTGTTTTGTTCCTTATATTTCATGGGTATTGGATCATGCAATGGCGCAGGGATATGAGACATTATACTTTATTTCGAGAGACGGTTATCACCTGAAGCGGATCGCGGATGTGATCATTTCCGAAAAAAAGCTTTCAATCAAAACCAAGTATATCTATGGTTCCAGAAGCGCATGGCGCATTCCTTCATTCACCGACCATGTAGATATTGAGTTCTTTTCAGACGCCGGAGCCTTCGGACAGATCAATACATACGCTGCTCTGTTGGACGCCATGCAGGTATCCGATAAAGAGTTTTCCGATCTGTTTCCCCGGCATGACGATCTGCGAAAATCCTCTCTCATCCCGCTCAAAGCAAAGGAGGCCGTGATCCGTTCAGCCAAGGTAAACAAGGACTACCATGCACTGCTTTTAGAAAAAGCGGAAAAAGCTCGCCCGATCGTGCTTGATTATCTCAGACAGGAGATTGATTTTAACGAAAACTTTGCCTTTGTGGAATACTGGGGTCGGGGCTATACACAGACCTGTTTCACCCGTCTCCTTTGCCTTGCATCCGAAAACCCCGCTTTTTCGGATCCGTTCTATTATGCGAGAACGATCTATCCGACGATTGGGCAGGACATCAGGTACAATTTCACGGGCAACAACAATTCCCTGATCTTTGTCGAGGCCGTTTTTGCAAATATGCCTTACAAAACCATTACGACATATAAGCAAGACGGTGACAGGATCGTGCCGGTCATCAAAAAACGAGAGTGTGACATTGAATTATTTGAAGGAATGAAACGACTCCTTCCCGCTTTTGCGCTCGAATATTGCCGGTTAGAGTTCCTCGATCGTGAGCGCACAACCCGTGAACTCTTTGACTTTGCGCTTTCATATTACCACGATCACACAGATGACCCGCACCTTTGCGAGTTCATAGGATCTCTGGTCGATGCCGTCGGCGTTTACGGAACTCCGCGTCCCTTTGCGCCTCCGGTGACAGGAGAAATGATCAACCGCATTTACCAGGGAGAAAGCCCGGCCCTGCTGACCTCTTCCTTTGAAATGACCAAGGCAAGATCCACACCGCGCATGGCTGAAAAGTTCGAGTACCTAACCGTTACGCGGAAGAAGCGGTAAGGAGGTTGCCTCTGTCCGTCTACTACTGCAAAGGAACAGAGGGGATGCAAAATGCGTCCCCTCAAATTAATATTTTGCAGTTTTTAATCAGATACATGAATGCCGTAATATACGTTCGCAGATTTCCGTGGACCTTTTAAATCCCAGAGATTGAAGCTCGCCCGCAGCAGCGGTCAGTTCTTTTTCAAAGCGGTCGGACATACTGTCAAAACGCTGCATTGCCAAACGGCGGCCAATACCGACCTCGGATGCAGCTGCTTCGAAGGAGTCCCTCGTAATCCGTTCGATGTCCGACTCCCCACCGATGGCAAATGCCATTTCCTTTGAACAGCTTTCGTAAATCCGCGTGCTGACGATATCATAGGCCGGTGCCAACCTCGGAGCATTGATATTGCTGCTATACAAAAGCGAAAAATTCTTTACATGGCAATCCGTGTTTCCGATCAGATAATCGAACACCAGCATATCCCAGAGCGCGAGCTGGTCCTCTATGGGATTCTCGGAAACATCTCTGATCAAAGAAAACATTTTCTTCATATGCTCTTCGCCCGGACGCTCATATTTGTTGCCTGAAGAGATCCCAAGTGCCTGCGCAAAATCCTCCTGATGAAGCCTTCTCGGGACGTTAAGCCCGTTCAGACTTACGGCATCATCCGCAAATACCCTGTCAAACCGTCTGGTCGCAAACAAAAGGTTTCGATCCCCATCATGATCAACATCCACTATAAAGCTATCAGGGACTTTAATCCCAAGGCGTGACGCAGTCAACATGCATAGTTGCTCATTTGTTACAATGCTCTGCAGGCGCACATGACTCTGTTTTACAATATGTGTACTCGGCGCAGTTCCCTTCGGCAAAAACCATTGTTTGGTGGCGATGTCGTAGTACAACCCCACCTTCCCGGAGGCTCCGGCAAGTGACAGGCGTGTTCCGGTCAAAAAATGCGTTGCCTCAGCAGCATCTTCATGGGACAGCGTATACAAGTCACTGTCTCGAACCGGTTCGTAGGAAGGAATGTCAAGAGTATCCGTCTGATCGGTAATCCTGATGGCTCCGATACATTCATTTCCAAGCTTTGAAAGAATTGCAAGATAGTCATCGGCGTCCGCTCTGAGGCGTTGAGCAACAGCCCTTCTTGTAAACCCTTCGGGGAGCAGCCCTTCAAAAAAGCATTTTGTCTGTGCAGGGGAAAAAACATCTGTTTGAAGCGGTAGACTGACAGATATCGGTACTGCTGTTTTATCCGACAAGTATTCTTCGTCATACGAGAAAACTGCATCCTCCGTAACGGATCCGCAGATACTGCCTACACGTACCTGTTTCCCGTTCTTTTCAATTGATACGCTAAGATTCCACATTACCATCCCTCGCCTGTAAACAAACATCCAAACCCAATAGTTTTGACATCTCGATTGCTTTACCCAGTTCAATCGTCTTCTTTCCGCGTTCGAGATCGGAAATAAAGCTGACACTAAACCCAGATACCTCTGCCAAATATGCCTGAGTGTACCCAAGCGTTTTACGGCGGTCTCGAAGCGCTTTTCCGAATTCGCTTGTATTTGTTGTTTTCATATATTTGTTCCTCTTGAAATGAGCCGTACGCACAAATAATATCGATTTGCAATAAAATACGCCGTACGGCGAAATATCAGTTTCCTGAATTATATCTTAGCCGTACGGCGTAGTCAAGTTTATTTCATTCTTCCGAAAGTATTATCTCTTCCCTTTTACCGCGCTGCGGATCCAGAGGGCAAAGCCTGCGAATACTGCAAATACAAGTAAGATCGCGATGATCGGTTTTGCGGCGTCTCCGGTGCGGACGCTCGTGTTGTTGCTTGTATTGCTGTTGGTGTTATTGTTATTTGTGTTGTTATTGTTCGTATTTGTGTTGGTGCCTGCTGCCGCGATGGTAAATGTGGTGTTGGCCGAACCATCATCGAACTTGATCGAGATGTTGTGCGTACCCACGGTGAGATCCTGCAGGTACTCCGGCTTAAGCGTCAGCTTCAGGCTTCCGCTCTCCACGGTGTAAAGCAGGTTCAGCAGTGTGCCGTTATCAACCTCTACACTCCTGAAGTGTGAGTAGGTGTTTGCGCTGTCATTTGCACGATCCACAACAAAGGTGAGACCGATGGTGCTTCCCTTCTGCCATGTGGAACCGTTTCCGGACTTGTAGGAGTAAGTCGTTGTGGTGGGTGTGGTCTCACTCTCCACAGTGACTGCGCAGGTTGTCTGAAGACCGCTTACAGACTCACGAATGGTCACGGTTGTCGTTCCGGCCTTGATGCCGTGTACCACGCCGTACCCATCGACCGTAGCAACGCTCTCATCCGAGGATGTGAACAGGAAATCCGTATTTGCGTTGACCGGACTCACGGAGTACTTGATCTGATCGTAATCGTCCACCTTGAGT
>CACZPL010000060.1 GCA_902783015.1 uncultured Lachnospiraceae bacterium | reverse complement strand
GCTTACACGGACGGTAAACTCGAGTCCGGCACGCGTAAAAAGCTCCTTGCGCCGAGGTGAGCCCGAGGCAAGGAAGATTGCGATATGCTGGTGAAGAGGCGGATTTAAACTGTTCATTTTTAAGAATCTCCCATGTTGAAATAACACCATGAGTATATCATATGGGCCTTGGAATGACAAATCCTTTTGTCTCTTCGGCGGTTCCGTGGTACAATGGAATAGTACATCGGATTCCGGGTATTTGGAAACCGATATACGAATCGGAGGTGATGCGGCATGATCCTTTTACAGAGCAATAAGATCAAGGCATATGAGAACCTGAAATCCTTGTGCGAGCAGACAAATGAAACGCCGGAGTTTGCGGATGCGCTCTGGGCCGATATGCTGCAGAGTGAGGAGCTGCTTGCCGAGTTCAATTATTATGTGGTGAACCGGACCCTGGAGGGGAAGTGCTCCTGCTGCGGGCTGACTTTGCTGGATCTTTATTTCGGACAGATGAACAAGTACAATCGCCTTCACGATCTGGGAAAGAATCCGGGGTGGGCAAACAAGGAACGCATGGTGCTGCATGCCTTTCGCGAGATGGCGGATATGAAGAAGAACCCGAAGCTTTATGAAAAACGTGAGGAAAACGAGCGTGCAAGCACGGATTATCTCGGAACGATCTGAAAAGAGCAGGTGAAAAATGAGCAACGCCGAATATCTGGAAAAATACGGAATCGATACAAGCGGGAATCCGGGAGACAGCTTTAATCGGGCACTCTCGGATTTTACGCATGACGTGGCAAGCGGTGGTGCCATACGTCATCTCTGTGACAGAGGTTATACAGTTTCACAGATTATGAAGCTGTTGGATTATCCGACGCCGCGGGAGCGTGTGGAGAGTACTTTCTCGCGGCACCTAAAGGAAAAGGGAATCCTGATGGATGAGCTTCCCGAGGGGGCTGAGATCCTATTGGAGTCTATTACGGTAGACAAAAAACACGCCGGCATGTCTGCAGCGATAGACAGATTGGCTGATACCAAGAATGAAAGCCCGCTCTATTTGGAGTGTCGGTTCGGAATGTTGAAGTCGCGGGATCGGAGTACCTATGACCGGATCCTGGTATCACTTGATTCCGATGACGCAGATTATATCGAAGGCATTCGGTGGACGGTCAGGCCCATGTTTCACAGACTGAACGAGCGCATGCGCAGTATCGTAAAGCGGCTTATGATGTCTGATTTGTATGAGGTGAAGATCTATGGGAGAAAACGGTAATAATAAAACAGCTGTTAAGAACAAATGCGATGTGTGCTTCAGGGGTTGTGAGCTTGCCGAGGGACAGGTTGGTGTTTGTCTTTCGAGGGTGGGAACAGCAGACGGTGTGCGCCCGCTCGGTTACGGACAGATAACATCTCTGGCCTTAGATCCGATTGAGAAGAAGCCTTTGAACCGCTTTTTTCCGGGCAGTCTCATCGTGTCGGTGGGAAGCTACGGATGTAATCTGAAGTGTCCGTTTTGTCAGAATGTCAGCATCTCTCTGGCGGACGGGAGAGCGGTTCCGGAGACGGAGTACGTAAGTCCCGAGCAGCTTTGTGCGATCGCGGAAAAATATGTGCCGCAGGGAAATATCGGTGTGGCCTTTACCTATAATGAGCCGCTGGTTTCCTATGAGTATGTGCGGGACAGCGCAAAGCTTGTGCATGCCGCGGGCTTAAAAAACGTGCTTGTCACAAACGGATCGGCAAGTGCCCGGGTTTTGGAGGAGCTGCGTCCGTACGTTGATGCCATGAATATCGACCTGAAATGCTTTAACGCCGAATACTATGCGAAAGTGTTAAAGGGAGATTTTGAGGCGACGAAGACCTTTATCGAAAAGGCACTTGAATTCTCGCATGTGGAGCTGACCACATTGATCATTCCCGGGGAAAACGACAGTGAGGAGGAAATGCGGGCGCTTTCTTCCTGGGTGTACACGCTTGAGATGAAGTACAAAAAAGAGATTCCGCTGCACATCTCGCGATTCTTTCCGAGAAGTGACTATTCCGATAGACAACCGACACCTGTGGAGACGGTGTACAGGCTTGCGGAGGTGGCGCGGGAAAAGCTCGAGCATGTATATGAAGGGAATTGTTAGGTGACAGGAGGAACCGTTCCGGTTGTCATTGTGCCGATGACAGTACCTTCTTACAGTGAAAGTATGCCGGGATCAAAAACGCATCCGCGAAGACCCAGGCAAGCGGTCCTGCGAAGCAGGCACCGATAAAGCCGACAAGCGGGATCAGGAAGAGACCGACCAGGGATCTCGCGATCATTTCGAGCACACCGGCCAGCATGGCAAAGTTGGAAAAGCCCATACCCTGGATCGTGAAACGCACGGTGTTCACGAGGGCGAGCAACGGATCAAAGCATGCCGTGATAAACAAAAACTGCGTGCCGTAGTTTAGAATGGTCTCTACCTGGTCCGGGGTGAGCTCGGTCTTGTCCAAAAAGAGACTGACGGCAGTGCGACCGATCACGGCGCAGATGCATACGATCATCAAACTGACCGCCATGCCGCAGATCACGGCGGATTTTAAACCCTGACCCACGCGGTCTATTTTTTTTGCGCCGACATTCTGCCCCGCGAAGGGTGCCATAGCCTGGCCGAGTCCGTCCAAGGGGCAGGCGAGCAGGATCTGAACCTTCTGGGCAGCGGTGATGGCCGCGATGGCAGAGTCCCCGAGTCCGTTGACGGAGGCCTGCAGGATCACGGAGCCGATACCGGTGATCGAATATTGCAATCCCATGGGAAGGCCCACGGAGAGCAGGTTCTTCATGATCACCTTGTCGGGACGCATTTCATCCCGCTTCATTTTTAATATGGGAAATTTCTTTTTGATATAGACAATGCAGAGTACACCGGAAAAGCCCTGGGAAAAAACAGTGGCGATGGCGGCACCCTCCGTGCCCATGCCGAATTTTACGATGAGCAAAAGATCCAGGCCGATATTTAAGAAGGCCGAGATGATCAGAAAGATGAGGGGAGACCGACTGTCTCCAAGCGCACGTAAAACACCGGCTGCCTGATTGTAGAGCAGCATAAAGGGGATGCCGATGAAGATGATCCAGAGATAAGCATGCGCATATTCGAAGATATTGTCCGGCGTGCGCATCAGTTTCAGGATCGGCTTGCAGAAGACGGAGACGAGAACGGTCACCGTACCGCCGAGGATCATGCAAAGCCAGATGCTGTTTGCCAGAGCTCTGCGAAGGCCTTCGAGATCCTTCGCGCCGTAGCGCTGTGCCAGGATGACCGAAAAGCCGTTGCAGACACCGATGCAGAGACCGACAAGAACGATAAAGTTGATGGCGCCCGTGGAGCCGACGCCGGCCAGCGCTTTCTCGCCGACATAATTGCCGACGATCATAGAGTCGACCAGGCTGTAGAACTGTTGCAGAAACAGACCGAGCAGCATGGGAAGCGCAAACAGGATGATGAGCTTCATCGGCTGACCTTCGGTCAGGTCACGGGCGGGGGATGTTGTTTTTTCTTTTGTAGCAGTCATGATCAAATAATAATCTTACATCTGCTCCGGGCATTCAATACCGAGCAGAGACATAGCGTCCTTAATCACTGTTTTAACGATATATACCAATGTGGCGCGAGCGGTCTTTACCTTTTCATCCTCAACATTGATGCGGTTTGCATCGTAGAATTTGTTGAACACCTGCGCGACTGCAACGGCAAAGCGCGCAACCATGAAGGGCTCGTAGCGCTCGGCCGCATCCTGTACGACCTTTCCGAAGCGGGAGAGCTCCTTGACAAGATCTACGGAGGCATCATCCGTCAGCACGGAGTAATCGATGTCTGCGGAAGGGGTAAAGCCCTCGAGTCCGCGCAGAATGCTGGCACATCTCGCATAGGTGTACTGCACGTAGGGGCCGGTCTCGCCGTTGAAGTTTAAGAGCTTGTCCCACTTAAAGGAGACATCCTTGATACGCTGATTGTACAGGTCATTGAAGAGGACAGCGCCGACGCCGACCTTTCTTGCCACCTCATCCTTATCCGGAAGCCCGGGGTTCTTTTCCTCGATGATCTCCTTGATCTTGGAGATCGCCTCGAGCAGGATATCCTCGGCATAGATGATGTTTCCGCTTCTCGTGGAGAGCTTTTCTCCCGAGAGACTCACAAGACCGTAGGGAATGTGCACGAGACCGTCCTTTGCCCAGTCATTTCCGAGCAGCTCGACTACCTTGAACACCTGCGCAAAGTGGAGCTTCTGCTCCTGACCGGTCACGTAGAGACATTTCGTAAAGTTGTAGTTTTCCTTGCGATAGAAGACCGCTGCCAGATCACGGGTTGCGTAGATGGAGCTGCCGTCGTTTTTCACGATGAGGCAGGGTGCCATATCGTATTCGTCGAGGTTGACAATCTTTGCACCGTCGCTCTCGGTGAGCAATCCTGCCTTTTCGATCCTTGCGATCACGTCATCCGTCATATTGCGGTAGAAGCTCTCGCCGGTGATGTGGTCGAACTCGATGCCGAGTAACTTGTAGGTCTTCATAAATTCCGCAAGGCTGATGTCCTTGAACCACTGCCAGATGGACAGCGCTTCGGGGTCGCCCTGTTCCATCTTCGCAAACCAGGCGCGGCCTTCGTTGATCAGGTTTTCGTCCTTTTCGGCCTCCTCGTGGAACTTCACATAGAGGCGCATCAGCTCCGCGACACCGTCCTTTTTCACGGCCTCCTCGCTGCCCCAGGCTTTGTAGGCCACGATCAGCTTTCCGAACTGTGTGCCCCAGTCGCCGATGTGGTTAATACGCTCCACATGATAGCCGAGCTTGGAGTAGATCTTGTATAATGCGTTTCCGATGATGGTGGTACGAAGATGTCCCACGTGGAAATTCTTCGCAACATTCGGCGAGGAGTAATCGATACAGATGGTCTTGCCCTCGCCCTCGGCGGAAGAGCCGTAGTTGTCCTTTAACATGGACTGTACCTGTGAGGCGATGAACTGCTCCTTATTTACAAAGAAGTTTAAGTAAGCGCCTTCGCATTTGATCTCGTCGAGAAAATCTACCCGGCCGATGCCGTCCTTGATCTCCGCGGCGATGGCCTGCGGTGCTTTGTGCATGGTTTTTGCGAGACGGAAGCACGGAAAGGCAAAGTCGCCGAGCTCCGGCTTGGGCGGGATTTCGATCAATGCTGCGATCTCCTCCGGGGTGATATCGGTTACCTGGCCTGCTATGAGGTCGATGATCTTATTTTTCATGATTGTTCTCCTTCAAATTATCGTTGTTTATGTTAAAGCCGAAGCGTGCCGTGGTGCCGGACGAGCCGTCACAGGACAGTGTCAGCTTTCCGCCGAGCAGATACACGATCTCGTGCGCCTTGTGCAGGCTGCTGTACCAAGGGTTGGCCGTCAGATAGTTGTCGGCGATCCCCTTGCCGTTGTCGGTCACCGTGACATCTGCGATGTTCGGTGAGAGCACGAAACGGAGTTTGATCGTGTTTGCTTCCGCATGCTTGTAGATGTTGTCGAACAAGATGTGTAACAGACGCAGGATGTTGATGGTAAAGACGGGATGCAACTTTCGCTCGTAGTCGCTGATCTCAATCTGCGTCTCGATGATGCAGGCCGGATACCGTTCTCTGCAGGTCGTGATGAAATCGTCCAAAAGGATGCGGATGGACTTGGTGGAGTCGATGTCAGCGTCCAGCTTTTTTTCGATATCTCCGACATAGGAGAGCATCTGCTTTGCACCCTGTTCCATTTCCTTTAAGGTGAGCTTTGCGCGGCTGATATCGGTACCGAGCAGGTAGTTCATCAGCTCGGTCTTGTGTAGAAGCCCTGTGGTCTGCGTTTTGATATAGTTGTCTAAAAGAGTAGACAAAACAGCTTTGTCAAAGGCATCCTGCATCAGGATATTGTAGCCGTGACTCTTGATCTCGTCCGCGGGAGTATCCTCCAGGAATTCAAAGTCCTGCGTATCCGTCTGTTCGTCGCGGCCGGAGTTACTGTCTTTCCCGGCAGATAGTCTTGCGATGGCATCGCTGGCATCGTTCAGGGTGGTCAGGTAGCGCTTCAGCTCGCCGAGTTTGATCTCCATGGTTCGGATCTTCATGATCAGGGATTCCCTGGCGCCCGTCATATCCGAGATCTGATCGTTGATGATCTTGCCGCGTTCAATATCCAATCCGTCGTTGATGATGGGCGAGAAGACACTTTTTTTCGAGTTGGTCTTAAAGGCGTAGAGGTCCTTGGTCTTTTCGAGCTCGTCCATCTTGACATCAATCTCGAAGATCTGGGTCTTGAGCTCCTGGATATCCTCGAGCTGATTCAAAAACGCCTTGTTGAAGTAGTCGAGCATGGTTTTGTTTGCCTGACTGATCAGGTCTATGTTTTCGTGTGCGTTCATAACGCGTTCCTCCTAATTAGAGATTTATCGCCTGCGTCTTCGTCGCCGTTTTTTGATATACTGATAGCGAAGGAAGAGACCGAGGGCAGCGAGCACAAACAGTGCGACAACGATTGCGGGAAGGTAGTTTTTCTTCTTTCCGGTATCGTAGGCCGGGTTGGTCCGCCCTTCCTCCACGGCCTGTGCAAGCTCCTCCTGCTTGTCGGTTCGGATAAAGCCCGAGTAGGAAACGGGGAGCTTTTTGATCTGCAGGCCGTTGTAGGAGATCATTAGGTCACCGATGATCCCCTGCTCGATCTGGTCTCCGCGGGTTTCAAATTTATAATCAAGCTTTGTTTTGTCTATTTCATTCGACATGAGTGCATCGGAGTCGGATGCGACCGACAGATGCATGTAGCCGGCGTTTTCACAATCGTAAACGGCACACAGGAAATTGGAGGCTCTGGTGATCTCCTCACCGTCAAACTCATAATCGTTCATGAGCTTCTGATAGGAGAAGTTGTCAAATACGTAATCAAAGAGCGAGATGGCATCCGGATAGTTGTTGCCTGGCTCATTGTTTAACAGGACACAGATGAGCTCCACGCCGTCCTTTTTTGCCCAACAGACCAAGGTGCTCTGCGCCTCATCGGTAAATCCGGTCTTTCCGCCCTCCGCGCTTTCATAGTAGTAATCGGAGTCCTCCATCAGAAGGCGGTTGTCCTGCCAGAGCAGGCGGGGTTCATCGTTGATGTTGGTGGGTGCGATCTCATGGTAGACCGTCCCGGTGATAACGCGAAAATCCTGCTTTGTAAGGGCCTGTCTCGTGATCAGCGCCATGTCGTAGGCGCAGGTATAATGATCCTTGTCGTGGAGACCGTTGGCATTGACAAAATGTGTATCCTTACAGCCGAGGGAGGCTGCGGTCTCGTTCATCAAAGAGACGAAGGCCTCCAGAGAACCGCTCACATGCTCTGCGATGCCCCAGGCTGCCTCGTTGGCGGAAACCATGAGCATGGCGTAAAGTGCATCCTCCATGGAGATCTTCTCGCCCACGTCGAGGGCGATGTGAGAGCTGTCGCGCGGGATGCCCCACACGGCCTGATCCGACATGGTAACGGTTTCCGTGAGAAGACAGTTTTTCAATGCAAGATAAGCCGTCATGATCTTTGTGATGCTCGCGGGGTACTGATGCTTTCTGGCATTTTTTTCGTAGATCACCTGGCCGGTCGCCGCATCCATGACAACCGCGGATTCTGCCGTGATGTCCGGCGGCGCGGGTCCCAGGGTCGTGACGGGAGCGCCGGAATCCGTCTTTTCCGTTGATTCGTCCTCTGCGTGGGCTGTATTTGCATAGCCGACGAGGGAAAAAATGATGGATAGTATTATAATAATGAAGAGAAACGTTTTTTTCATAATGTTTTATTATCCTATATTCGAGTTGGAAATACAAGGAATAATTGAAATTTCTTTTTAAAAATGATATGATGCGAGATATTGAAAAAAACAGGAGTTTGATATGAGACTGAGAAATGTAAAGGGTTCCCGCGAGACCATCGCGGATAATGCATATGTGGTACATGATGAGACAGCGTTTAAGGGAAAGTGGCGCGAGGTCTTTGGAAACGATCACGAGCTCCGCGTGGAGATCGGTATGGGAAAGGGCCGCTTTATCCTGGAGATGGCGCGCTTAAATCCCGAGGTCAATTTTATCGGGATCGAGAAGTATTCCAGTGTTTTGGTGCGTGCCATCGAAAAACAGGAGGAAGCACAGCTTCCGAATCTGAAGTTTATCCGTATGGATGCGGAATATATCTGTGATGTGTTTGCGCCCGGAGAGGTTTCCTATATCTACCTTAATTTTTCGGATCCCTGGCCGAAGGACAGGCACGCGAAGCGAAGACTGACTTCGACGCGCTTTCTCGCGCGCTATGTGGATATGCTTGCCGAGGGCGGCGGCGTGACCTTTAAGACCGACAACCGCGAGCTGTTTGATTTTTCGCTCGAGCAGATCGAGGAGGCCGGCTGGACCAAGGAGATCGTGACCTTTGATCTTCATAACTCCGAGTATGCGGAGGGCAACGTGATGACGGAGTACGAAGCACGGTTTTCCGCGCAGGGGAACCCGATCTGTATGGTGAAGTTTCATCCGTGATTTCAGCCCCTCCAACTCGAAATGCCACGCATTTCTCGTTGACGGTGTCCAGAGGTGCTACGCACCTTGGCCACCTCGGAATGATCAATCAGATATGCCCGGTAAGCAAGCTTCCCGTTCATATTTGATTAATAATTCCGAGGTGCTGAAAAAAAATCAAAAAAGTGCTTGCATTTCTAAAAAACCTGTTATATAATACCACTTGTGCTTCACAAAAAGCACGCAAATATATACGGGCCACTAGCTCATTTGGTAGAGCACCTGACTCTTAATCAGGGTGTGCGGGGTTCGAGCCCCCGGTGGCCCACTTTGAGGCATCGGTTTTGCAACGGAAGGTTGCGGGGTCGGTGCTTTGTTTTTACTTGTGAAAATCTTCTATAAATGGTACAATGTTCTTATCTATTTCTCGGAGGTTACCCGGAGTTGAAGATTTTGTTTTATATTTGCGCGTTGGTGATGGTTGCATGTACGGTTTTTGCCATCCGCGCGAAAAGACGAAACTACGGTTATATTCTTGTGACGATTCTTCTTGCGATCGCCGATCTTCTTTGCACGCAGCTTTTTTCCTGCTCGGATCCGAATCAGGCAGGGAAATATCTGATGGGTATCTATATTTGTCATGCCTGGTCCCTTTTTGCACTTGCGCTGTTGATCCTGAATATGACGCGTCGAAAGGCCTTTCGGTTTTTCCTGATTCCGGTGGGCATTTTTTCCGTGATCCAGACAGTGATCGTGGCGGGCGGTACATCCAACGGATATGTTGTGGAAAACAGTTTTAAGCTCGGCAGGGATTGGTGGATAGCCACAAAGCTCCCGGGGGGCGTTTTAAACCTGGGGACATATCAGGCCCTCATGGTCGTATTCGCGATCGCGGGCAGTGCGCTTCTGATCTATTGCTATGCGAAATCGGCGCATCAGTTCCGCGCCAAGTATATATTCCTTATCGGGGCTCTGATCTGGATTACCAGTGTAGATATCATGACGGATAAAAAACAGTGGCCGATCTGGATCCTGCTGGTTGTTATTACTGTCTCCATTACTTTGGGGTATTATTATGTAAATGAGTTTTCCGGCGCCAAGCTGAAGATGATGGCACTTTCGGAATTTGCCAATGACCTGTCGGACGGTGTTGTGCTGTTTGACGAACTTGACGACATGGTCTATATGAATGATTGTTTAAAGTATTCTCTCGCCATGGAGTCCCTGGTTTTATTTAAGACAAGGAGCGGCATCGAGGAACTGATGCAGCAGGTTGTGGACGTTTACGGTAAGCAGGTTATCTGCTGTAAGAACCGTGATGATACGGAGAATATCTATTTCACGGTTAAAAAGAAGGAGCTCGGCGAGCACAGCGACTGCACGGGCAATATCTATGTATTCCATGATACAACGGATTCCGTCTTAAAGCTCATGTCCATGGAGGAGACCAACATCGAGCTTGAGCGTGCTACCAGGATGAAGGCGGACTTCCTTGCAAATATGAGTCACGAGATCCGTACGCCCATGAATGCCGTGATCGGTATGGCGGAGATCGCTCTTCGGGAGGAGAAGTCCCCGAATGTGGCGAACTATCTGCATCAAATCGTGAATTCCGGGCACAATCTCGTGAACATTATCAACGATATTCTGGATTATTCTAAGATCGAAGCGGGCAAGATGGACATCTTCCCGGATACTTATGAGCTGGTTTCCGAGATCACGGATGTGTCAAATGTGCTTGCGACAAGGATCGGCGACAAGGATCTCGAGCTTTTTGTTAAGATCGATCCGCGGATTCCGAAGTTGCTCCTCGGGGATGCCATGCGCATTCGCCAGATTTTGATCAACCTGGCAAACAATGCCATCAAGTTTACGCAGGAGGGCATGGTCTTTATCGATATCTCCTTTGAGAAAACGGATGACGAGACCATCAACCTTACCTATCATGTAAAGGATACCGGCCCGGGTATCAAGACCGAGGATCTCACCAAGCTGTTCCAGAATTTCCAGCAGGTGGATTCCAAACGAAACCGTTCCGTGGAGGGTACGGGACTCGGGCTTGCCATCTCCCAGCGCTTGACAGAGGCTATGGGCGGCAGGATCGGTGTTACCAGTAAATTCGGAGTGGGTTCCGATTTCTATTTTACAATCCCGCAGAAGATCGTGGATGAGGCACCGTCTCTGGTGGTGGATGACGCCGAAAACAAGCGGGCACTCGTCCTCTATGACAGAGGAGACATGGTCCAGAAGTTTGTGGAAGAGATAAAATCCCTCGGTATGCAGGGCGGTGTGCTGAAGTCCCTTTCCGAGTATCAGCCCTGTGACAGGAAGGATATGCTCTTCTTTGAGCAGAATGCTTACAATAATGAGGTAAAGAGCTTTTTGGATGAGCACCCGGAGCTTACGGGCGTGATCCTGGTTCCCTTCACATCCGACTTTACCGCGACGCAGAAAAACCTGCGCGTTATGCGCCGCCCGCAGACATCAGTCAACATGGTGTCCGTGTTAAATGACAGGGAGGTTGTTACCAGAGAGGATAAGAGTACCTTTACGATCGACTTTACCGCT
>CACZPL010000059.1 GCA_902783015.1 uncultured Lachnospiraceae bacterium | reverse complement strand
GTATTTTGTCTTAAACAGTTTATTCCACTCGTAACCGCTCTTGCCGTCGTTTGGGCCTCTGTAATTGCCGTTTACGTCGTAGAGCTCCTCCGGCGCCATCTGGGCATCACCCACGATGATCACCTTGTAGTCCTTATCCGTATGGCGGAACAGATAGTCAAGGTCCACCCAGTTGCCGAGCTCACACTCCGCATCCTTGTACACCTTGCTGTAAATGCAGTTATGGAAATAATAGGTCTTAACGTCCTTGAAATGATTCGCCTTGTGTACGGCCTGGAAGAGATCGTTGCACATTTCGGCAAAGGGCATCATGGTGCCGCCGCAGTCAAACAGGAGAAGCAGCTTGACGGAGTTCTTTCTCGGTTTTTCAAATTCCAGGGAGAGCATGCCGCCGTGGTTGCAGGTCTCGTCGATGGTCCGGTCCAGATCCAGTTCCGTCTTTGCCACGTCCAGCTTGGTGGAAAACTGGCGCAGTCTCCGGAAAGCCATCTGAAACTGTCGGATATCCAGTGTCTTATCGTGGCGGAAATCCTCGTACTTTCGCTCGCCGATCACCTGAAAGGCCGACTGCATGCCGGTCCGCCCCGAGACGCGAAGTCCGCCCGGGTTCCTGCCGTGATGACCGAAGGCCGATCCGCCCGAGGTGCCGATCCAGTAGTTTCCGCCGTTGTGCTCGGTCTTTTGCTCCTGCACCCGCTCGCGAAACATACGCTTTGTCTCAGCCATCTCACGCTTGACATCAAAAGCGTATAGCTCCTTGTTCAGGTTCTTCGTGTCCATCTCGCCCTTGTCAAGGAACTTCATGATGATCTCAGGGATTTCGTCCTCTCCCACCTTGATATTTTTAAAGTATTCGCCAAAGGCCATGTCAAAGCGGTCGTAATCCGACTCCGTCTTGACTAAGATCATGCGGCCGAGATAATAAAGCCCGTCCAAGGATGAACCCGCCAGTCCGCGGTCTAATGCATCCATGAAGGTGATCCACTCGGTCATGGAAATCTTTAAGCCTTTGTCACGCAATACATACAGAAAATCTGTGAACATGGTATACCTCTTAGAACCTGTTCTTTTTCACTATTTCAACGTCCTCATCCTTTTTGATGAGAACGCCCAGGTACGGCAGCTTCTCCCTCAGGGTATCCGGATCACATCCGCCGTGAATGAGTGCGTTCAGCCAGTCGATCAGCTCGGAGGTACTGGGCTTCTTCCGAACCTCCTTGATGTTTCTGATCCAGTAAAAGGCATCCATAGCCTGGGATAAGAGATGCTCATCGATCTGATCAAAGTGCACGCGTACGATCTCGTCCATCTCCGCCTTCTCGGGGAAAGCGATATAGTGGAAAATGCAGCGTCGAAGAAATGCGTCCGGAAGCTCTTTTTCCGCGTTGGAGGTGATGATCACGATGGGACGTGTCTTCGCCTTGACGGTCTCCTTGGTCTCATGGATGTAAAACTCCATCTTGTCAAGCTCCCAGAGTAGGTCGTTGGGGAACTCAAGGTCCGCCTTGTCGATCTCGTCGATCAGCAGGATCACCTGCTCCTCACTCTTAAACGCCTCGCCGAGCTTGCCGAGCTTAATGTACTGTGCGATATTGTCCACACCCTCCTCGCCGAACTGGCTGTCATAGAGACGCTGGATGGTATCGTACACATAGAGACCGTCCTGCGCCTTGGTTGTGGATTTGATGTTCCAGATATAGAGCGGCATGGAAAACGCGTCGCTGATCGCCTGAGCAAGCATGGTCTTGCCTGTACCCGGCTCGCCCTTTATGAGAAGCGGCTTTTCAAGCACGCGCGCAACCTCGACCGCATCCATCAGCTCCTGTGATGCCACATATTCCTTGGAACCCGTAAATTTCATTTCACTCATCTTTTTACTCCCTGATCTGTCCGTTACCGTAGATAATATACTTTGTTGAGGTGAGCGCCAGCAGCCCCATAGGCCCTCTCGCGTGCAGCTTCTGGGTCGAGATTCCGATCTCGGCACCGAAGCCGAACTCAAAGCCGTCCGTAAAACGCGTGGACGCATTCACGTAAACGCAGGCGGAATCCACCTCGTTTAAGAATCGCTGTGCATCCTCGTAGCTCTCCGTAATGATGGACTCGGAATGCCCCGTACTGTATTTATTGATATGCTCGATGGCAGCATCTAAGCTGTCGACGATCTTTGCGGAAATGATCTTTGCCAGATACTCCGTGCCGTAATCCTCCTCCGAGGCAGGCACCACATAATCAGAGATGGCGCAGGCATTTTCGTCGCCGCGGATCTCGCAGTCGTTTTTCTTTAATAGCTCGGCGATGAGCGGCAAAGCCTTGTCAGCAATGTCCTTGTGGATCACAAGGCTCTCGCAGGCATTGCACACACCGAGTCTCTGCAGCTTTGCGTTCTCGATGATCGGTATTGCCTTTTCAAGATCGGCATCCTTGTCCACGAAGATATGACAGTTGCCGGTCCCGGTCTCGATCACGGGGATCGTAGCGTTCTCCACCACGGAGCGGATCAAGCCCGCACCGCCGCGGGGGATCAAAAGATCCACGTAATTATTCAGCTTCATAAAGGCGGTCGCAACCTCGCGCTTTGTATCCTCGATTAAAAGCACCGCATCCTCGGGGGCACCCGCATCGCGAAGTGCCTTGCGGATCACGGCAACCAACGCCATATTGGAATGGATACAGTCGCTGCCGCCGCGCAGGATCACGGCATTGGAAGTCTTAAAGGTCAGAGCAAAGGCGTCAACCGTCACATTCGGGCGGGACTCGTAGATGATACCGATCACACCCATTGGAACACGTTTCTGCCCGATCATCAATCCGTTGGGGCGTTCCTTCATGGAGAGCACCTCTCCGATGGGATCGTCCAGACCCACAACCTGACGCACACCCTCAGCGATACCTTCAAGGCGCGCTTCCGTAAGGCGCAGTCTGTCCTGCAACGCCTCTGTCATATTGTTTTCCACGGCGTGCTGCATGTCTGTCTCGTTAGCCGCAAGGATCTCCTCCTTGTTCGCAAGCAGCGCATCGGCAACCGCGAGTAATGCTTTGTTCTTGTCATTTTGCGAAAGGCGCGCCATCATGCGGGATGCAGCCTTCGCGCGTTTACCTAATTCGTTTAACATGTTTCTTCCCCTTGATTATTTCAATATCCGTCGTCTTTTCAATAAGTGTTTTCCTCAGTAATAAGCTTTAGCGGTCGCATATCGTTTGCCCCGGCCGGGATTTTGTCCATCACCTGAAACTCATAACACACTGCGATGGTCTTTGCATCGCTGTGCTTCTTGATATAGCGGTCATAGTAACCGCCGCCGTAGCCGATGCGGTCACGATCCTTTGAAAAAACGGCGCCCGGCGCGATGATCAGCGTCTTTTCATCCGCGGTAAGCATCTCCGAATCCACCGGTTCGAGGATACCGAAGCTTCCCGGCGCAAGCGCTGTGTCATCCTCATATACATGAAAATGCATATTATGTCCGCCGATCTTAGGGATGTAAAGCTTCTTCCCGAGGCTTCTCAGGCGCTCCACCAACAGGGAGACATCCACCTCGTTGTTGATCGGCATGTACAGGCAGACCTTATCAGCCTCGGCGAGCGCAGGCTCCTTTAAGAGCTTCTCACAGATGACATCGGATTTTTCTCTCACCGCCTGCTCATCCATGGCACGCCGTTTGTCCAAGATCTGTCTTCTAAGCTGCTTCTTTTCTTCAAACAGTCGGTCATTCATCAGATACCGCCCTCCTCACTGTCTTTCCGTTGCTTCGGAAGATCCTTCACATGAGTGATACTTCCGTCTTTTTCCTGAATATGCATATTGTCAAGCTGGCTCTTCAGATTGCCCTTTACCTGGTCAATGAATTTGCGCCTCAGCACCTGCTGCTCCGCCTTTTCCTCCTCGGTCAACCCGTAAATACCCTTGCTCTTTTTCGCAAGCTCGTTGATCCTTGCGATCTCTGCGTCTGTCATGCGAGATACCCCTTGCTTGTAATAAATTCTACCGTATCGAAATCCTCTGCGTCGTGTGCCAGGAAGATGGTTCCGACATCCTCGCCGTCAAGGAGCGCATGGATCAAATTCAAGTCCGATGCATTTAAGATTGCCATGTCAGCGCCGGAGTCCGTCGCGATCCTGGCCGCGGCGATCTTGGTCGCCATGCCGCCGGTGCCGTAAACGCTGCCCTCGCTCTTTGCCATGGCCTTGATGCTGTCGTCGATCCGCTCAACCACCGAGAACTTTTTCGCCTCCGGATTTTTGTGCGGATCATCGGTGTAAAGACCGTCGATATCCGTGAGCAGGATCAAAAGGTCAGCCTTGATCAGATGAGCTACAATCGCAGACAGCGTATCGTTGTCTCCGAACTCGATCTCCTCGATGGCAACCGTGTCGTTCTCGTTTACGACCGGGATGATATCCTGCTGTAAAAGCTCGTTTAAGGTGTTCTCCGCGTTTCTGCGGCGTTCCTCGTTGGTGATGGCATCGAAGGTAAGCAAGACCTGTGCTGCCATATGATTATATTCAAGGAACAGCTTTTGATACATCATCATAAGCTGCGCCTGTCCCACGGCCGCGCAGGCCTGTTTTAACGAGAGGGTCTTCGGCTTTACCGATAGTCCCATGGTCTGAATTCCCACGGCGATGGCACCTGAGGATACCAGGATCACATCCTTGTTTTGGTTCTTTAGATCACAAATGATGCGGACAAGCTTTTCAAGTTTCCGAAGATCCGGTTTCCCGGTATCCGGATGCATCAGGGAGGATGATCCGATCTTTATCACGATCCTCTGCTTGCCCTGCATTTTAATACGTTCGTCCATGTTGATTTTCCTTATCTTTTTTTGTTAGACACACATAGTTTATTTTACTATGAAAATGCTAAAAACGCAAGAAATTTGCCACAGCTTCGGCCACCTTGATCCCGTCCACCGCGGCGCTGGTGATACCGCCTGCGTAGCCCGCTCCCTCGCCGCAGGGAAACAGTCCCCTGACCGCCGACATCAGGTGATCATCCCGCAGGATCCGAACCGGTGATGAGGTACGTGTTTCCACGCCCGAGAGCACTGCATCCGGAAGGTTAAACCCGCGCAATTTCCTGTCGTAATCCTCAATGCCCTCCACGATGGAAGCAGAAAGCTCTTCCGGTAGTAATGAATACAGAGGCGCAGTTTGATACTTGCCCTTGATATTCGGTATCACGGACGAAAAACGTGCGGTGGTCTGCCTGTTTATGTAATCCTCAAGGCGCTGCACGGGAATGGCTCCCTGTCCGAGCAAAAAAGCTCGCTTCTCGTATGCCTTCTGGTATTCCACACCGGCAAGCACACCATACGATCCGTAGCCCTCGCGCAAGAAATCGTCCGGTGTCACGCTTGCCACAATAGCGGCATTGGAATTAACCGCATCTCTTGCGTGATAAGACATCCCGTTTACGACCGCCTGCTCCTCACCCGAGGATGCATTTACCACATAGCCGCCGGGACACATACAGAAGCTGTATACACTTCTGCCGCTTTTGGAGTGATAAGTCATCTTGTAATCCGCAGCGGGAAGCAAACTCGCAGCATCACTGTCCCCGTACTGCCCCTTATTGATAAGCTCCGCCGGGTGTTCAATCCGAAGTCCCATGGCAAAAGCCTTCTGTTCCATGGGGATACCCTGCCGGTCAAGCATGGCAAAGGTATCTCTTGCGCTGTGCCCTATGGCAAGGACGAGTGCCCTTGTCCTGTCGGAAAAGCTCGATACGATACCGGTTTTTGTCGACCTTGCTTCGATCGTGTAGGAGATCTCTCTGTTTTCGGAACAGATATTTGTGAGCCTGCTGTTGAAATGAATCTCCCCGCCTAATGTCAAGATCTCCTTTCGCATATTATGAAGCACGGTCTTTAGTTCATCGGTGCCGATATGAGGCTTGGCAAGATAAGCGATCTCCTCCGGTGCGCCGAAGGAAATAAAGTCACGTACAACGGCCGAAATCCTGCCCTCACGGTCCTTGATCCCTGTATTCAGCTTTCCGTCCGAAAAGGTACCTGCACCGCCCTCGCCGAAGGAAACATTGGAATTCGCGCTGATCGTCTCACCGTCCCAAAAACATTCCACATCCTTCGTACGGGCATCTACCTTTTTCCCGCGCTCGTAAAGAACCGGTGAGAAGCCTGCCCTGGCAAGATACAGGGCGGCAAAATATCCGGCCGGGCCGGCACCGATGATGATCGGACGGTCCTCTGTATTCGAATCGTTCGAAAACGGAAAACGATACTCCTTATCATTTGTTAACATAACATCATTATGGTTTACTTTTGACTGAAGAATCTTTTTTTCCGCCGGCGATGTGATATCCACGGCATAGATGTACCGAAGATCCGACTTATCTCTTGCATCGATTGACTGTTTTACGATACGTCGGAGTTCAAAATCATCCGTATTGATCTTTTTAGCGATCGCTGTTTTCAAGTCCTGCGGCTGATCTACCGGCAGCTTGATCTGGTTAACTCTTATCATAGGCTAACCCCCGCGCGTATTCCGGACAAAAAGGCGAAGGTCAGGTTATAGCCCCCGCAGATGCCCGTGATGTCCAACAGTTCTCCGGTGGCATGGATACCCCTGTGATTTACAAGCTCCATGGTATTCGGATCCACCTCGGATAAATCGATTCCTCCGGCTGTCACCTGTGCTTTCTCGTAGCCGAAAAGACCGTTTATCTCAAATGTTATATCCGCCGCTGATCTGATCAACGAAAGAAGCGACTCCGAATTCAGCTCCCCACAGGTGGTCTGTCGCTCGTATCCTGCCGTAAGCACCAGATATTCGCAGAGCTTATCCGGCAGATAACCGTTCAGAAATCCTATCAGGGTTCGATCCTTGAATCGTCCTGCATAAAGTCCGTTTTCTTCCTTTGCTCCGGCAAGGAAGGTGTCCGCGATATCATCCGAAAATGCCGAGATCAGATTGAGCGACAACCTTGAGGGAAGCACACAGGTCGCGTTCATGCAGACGATCCCGGAAAGGCCGTCCTCGGTAAATTGTACCTCCCCCTTCTCACGCCGTACGGTAAGTCCGGAGGCATGGACGGAGGACACGATTCCTTTGACCCGAAGCCCCTTCAAGAGTTCAAAATGTGCCGGCTTATTGATGGTAAAGCCGCAGAGCGCCGGATAGGTATCCGTCATCTCTACACCGAGGCCTTTGCACAGCTCATAACCGCTCTCGCTCCCGCCGAGGGAGGGATAGGATTTTCCGCCTGTCGCAAGTACCACCTTTTTACAGGAGTAAGTGTCCGAAGCCGTTTTAAGGAAGAACAGGTCATCCTGCTTTTTGATCTCCGTCACTTCACCGGATGTCTCGATATTTACGTCAAACCGCTTTAATTCATCCAGCATGGCCCAAACCACGGAGGATGCCTGCTCGGAGGCCGGATATACGTAATCCCCCAGGGCCACGGTCTGAATACCGATGGAATTAAAAAAGGTGCATACCGCGGCGCAGAGATCTCCGCCCGCAAAGAACGCACCCAAAAAGCGCTCATAGTCCGGATTTCCGGACACATAGCAGATTCTTGTGTCTATGAGCTTGTTGGTCAGATTGCATTTTCCGTTTCCGGTAGCATAGAGCTTTTTCCCGGGTTTTTTGTTTTTCTCAAGGACCAGCACATGCTTTCCGCTTCTGGCTGCGGAGATTGCACAGGCCAGACCCGAGGCCCCGGCTCCTATTATTATGGCGTCGTAAATGGTTTTCATTTTCCGGCTTCCCCTTTCAGGATCCTTTGCTTAGTCTGTTAAAAAAATACTTCCCCGAGCCCCGCATACGCAAAACCCGGAGAAGTCGTAAACTGATTTATTGATCGCGCGTATAACCCAAAGTCTGCAGAATCTTCTCCTGCTTTTCCTCCATCACAACGCGCTCCGCATCCTCCATATGATCATGTCCGAAGAGATGCAGCATACTGTGTGCGGTCAGAAAGGCAAGCTCACGCCGCTCGGAATGCCCGTACTCCTCTGCCTGGGATCTGATCCGGTCGATATTCAAGACAATATCGCCGAGTATCAATTCGTTTGTCTCCTGGTCAAACAGCCAGGGCTGCTCCTCGTCGACGACGGAAAAATCCTCCGGCTCATCAAACTCAAGCATGGGAAAGGAAAGCACATCCGTCGGTGCATCGATTTCCCGCTGCTCGCGGTTGATCTCGCAGATACCGGCATTGTCGGTAAAGAGCACGTTAACCTGACAGGGATAGGGACAGTGCACAAAATCGGCTGCGCCCTGTACAACATCCGACACGATTCCCTGCCACGTCTCCGGAAGCTCATATGAAAGCTCGTTTTCGATAAATGCGCTCATATTATTCGATGGTAACGGCGGTATCCTGCTTTACAAACTCGATGAAGGTCTGGCCGGGATTCTGTACCAGCTGCTTGCCGTCCTCGGTACAGATGTGGAAGCCCTTGCCCTCCTCATGTACCCAGTAAGCCGGGATCCACTCGCCCTCGGAGAAATAATAACCCATCGGCGGAGTCTCCCAGTAGTGCACGTCCTTTAAGTAACCGTCTTCCCATAAATAGTAATTGGCCGGAAGTACGAATACGTTTTCATAACGGAGCTGATCGCCGGTCTCGGCATCGATATGCTTGTCGCCGTACTCAAATCGATAATACTTATGATCTTCTTCGTTGTACTCAAATACAGGATTTGTGTAGAGATCCACAGTGATCTTCTTTGCACTGTTTCCGGAATTCAAAGCCTCAGTCTTTGCCTTAAACTTGAACGGACGCTCGAAATTGCTCTCATGCTCCGTGTTGAAGCCGAGCTCATCAAACCGCGGCGTAAAAAGATCCGTATCCGTAAACACGGTATGCTCGATATTGTAGCCTGCATTGATGCGGTCCTGGTCACGGTAGCTGTCGCTTACCGTATCAAGGTCGAGATGCTGCAGCGGGTTGGACTCAAACCACTCCGCAGCGGCAATGCTTCGACCGCAATGGATAAAGATCGTATCAAGATACATAGCCATCTGCGCAAAGTGATGTCTTGCGCTTCGGATGGAACCAACCTTCTTGATATCCGAGTAATCCTGGAACACGGCGAGCATACGGGTCATGTCACCCTCTACCACGAACTCGAACAGGACATCCGCCTTTCCGATGCCGTACTGCGGCAGGCAGGCCTCGATATTGTTGACACTGAAGCTGACCGCCTTCTTGTTTTCCCACTTCTCATCGATCCACTCACCGGAGTAGGGATTCAAGTACATACCGTCCTTGCTGGTCACCTCGAGTTCACCGGTTGCATCCATCTTTTCCGTCTGCGGAATCTCTACCACATCAACCGTCGTGGCAGCCGCTTCCGTTGTCTCAGCTTCCTTCTTTTTACCGCAGCCGCTCATTGCCGAACAGCAGAGCAAGACTCCGCAAAGAGCAATGGCAACTCTCTTTTTCATCTTCTTCATGATATAGTCCCTTCTGAATAATAAATATGGTATATCTTGTACCTTTAGTGTGTCATTATACTCTATCTGGTTGATCTATGCAAGTCTCTTCCTAGGATTTCCTCGTAAAGTCGCCCTTCTTTGCCTGTCCGTCCGGCTCGCGGTGCTTGTTTCCGCGGGATTCGTAAGCCTCGTAGGCATTGACGATCTTCTGTACCAGAGGGTGACGCACCACATCATCACTGGTGAAATAGATCATGGAGATCTCCTCGATCTTGGCCAGCACCTTGACCGCGATCTCAAGCCCCGAAGGAGTATCCTTCGGCAGATCCTTCTGGGAAAGGTCGCCGGTGATGATGGCCTTGGAGCCGTAACCGATACGGGTAAGGAACATCTTCATCTGCGCCGGAGTGGTATTCTGTGCCTCATCGAGAACGATGTAGGCATTGTCCAGGGTGCGGCCGCGCATATAGGCAAGCGGAGCCACCTCGATGAGGCCGGATTCCATATTCTTCATAAAACTCTCCGCGCCCATGATCTCATAGAGCGCATCATATAAGGGCCTTAAATACGGGTCCACCTTGCTCTGCAGATCACCAGGCAAAAATCCGAGCTTCTCTCCCGCCTCGATGGCAGGTCTGGTCAGAATGATGCGGTTCACCTCGCCGGATTTAAAGGCCGTGATGGCCTTGGCCATGGCAAGATAGGTCTTACCGGTACCCGCCGGGCCGATGCCGAAGACGATCATGTCCTTATCGATGGCTTCCACATAGCGCTTTTGACCGAGCGTCTTTGCTTTAACCGGCTTGCCGCCCACAGTGTGGCAGATCACACCCTTGTCGAGCTCCACGATCTCCTGCTCCTCCCCGGTCTTGGAGAGGGTGACCGCATAGTTGATATTCTGCTCGGAGATGACGTTTCCGTTTTTGGAGAGCTCGATCATCTGGTTGATCACGGAGACAGCCCTTCGCACATTGCCCTCGCTCCCCACGATCCGGAGCGTGTCTCCCCGGGCCACGACGGCGACATGGTAGGCTTTTTCCAGATTTTTTATATTCTTGTCAAATTGGCCGAACACGTTGGAAATGTGCTCGGAGGGTATGGTAATATTTTCAAAATAGGAGCTCATGCTTCCTCCCGATTTCCCTGCTTCGAAAAAAAGG
>CACZPL010000058.1 GCA_902783015.1 uncultured Lachnospiraceae bacterium | reverse complement strand
CTATAGTTTCCTGTGTCTCTCCGTATCTCGGAAGTGTGGGTATTAATTTGAAGTCCGTGGGATCTACCGCCATATCGCGATAATGATAAAAAGGTCCCTTACTATTCTTCTCCATTCCGGCATACCAAACAGAATACGGGGCCGTCGTAGCCGTAATATATGACATGGCTTGTAAATCATATGTTTTTTTCGGAGTTTCTATTTCAATGACAATATAAGCATTCTCCTGGCGATGCTCAGCGCTCTTGTAAACAACAATATCCGCCTCTTCAGCATTCCTGTTAGCGCCACGCTGAATTATCACCTCGATATCGATATTTTCCTTCGGATATCCGAGATCATCTATCAATATATGTTCGAATTCCTGTCTATAAGCTTCCTCCGGATTGTTATGAACAATCTTTCCTGTAGCATAATCAATCACATCGCCAACACGCATTCCCTGTCTGCTATTGTTTTCTTCCTCTTCTTCCTCTACCCCGTCATCTGACTTTCTTGCATCTGAAGGCTTGGGAGCATCAGAAGGGATCAGCCATGTCTTACCGCGTTTTATAGCGCCATCAATTCTCCCCTCGCTGCAAAGAATAGCAATCCTTCTGCTTGATATCCCCCACTTTTCAGCCATTTCGTTTGACGTTGAAAGTATCATATAATCTCGCTCCTTTCAAAAATATGTATCGCATTTTCTATACATATTATATTCACATATCGGAACATTGTCAATACTTTATTCAGATACATGAACATTTTGTTTTATTTTTCCACATTTACCTCTTGCTTACTAATTACTATTTTCCCTTCATTACATTCCGCAACAATATAATCCCCGACCTCAAATCCAAGCTCTTGAAGCCACTTTCCTGTTAGCACAATCAAAGGCTGCTGGTTATACCCACTTATACCATACCAATTCCTTTTATTTTTTTGTTCCACACTTTTATAATAAACCTTTAACTTCCTGTTCTTTTTCATCATAGCGCTACCTCCTTTTACGCTTTTACTTTCGTGAAATCATTTACCCCTGGGGTAAAACGCACATACTAAATACTACTTTTTTGGGATTTTTACACCGCGATCTGCGGCTATGAAAATGTATATTTTGAATAATAGAGTGCGGAAACCCGCATAAAATGGCGCTTTCTTAGGGCGGCTTTTTACCAAGAATACGTAGTTGAACACCCGAGATTGCCAGCACGTGGGATATCCCGCCCGCGCGGTACAGCGTACGTACCTCCCGGTCAATCCCCGTTTTATCGCCCAGCAAGATACCCGTCAAAAGCGCCGCCGTATTCTCATCCGTGATCCCGTAAAGCTTCTCCGAAAGGCCTTCCCTAAGACCGCTCACGACATCCGACTGCGTGACCGTCTCAAACGGCTTTTGTATTTTTTCCTGCCGCTCCCTGTCATAGGCACCCGGATTATCCCCCGTCGTAACGGTATAGTCCTCGTGATTTTGACACAGCTTTCTGTCCGCCCCTGTCTTTCCGGGCAGCATTAAGATTGCGGAGAAGAAGCCGAGCAGAAAGGAGATCAGGATCGGCAGAAAGGCACGTCCCCTGCCGTATCGAAAAAGGATCAAAACACTAAAAACGGACACAGCGATCACTGTGCCTGCCATAATCCCGCAACCGGCCGTTTCGTATAAGGCTTCCCCACCTGCAAACGCGAAAATCGCCAAGGTCAGCGGTCTTTTCATAATTCTCCCGATCTTGATTTAGTTCGTAGTGAAATAATAGAAGGAATCGCGCGTGAAGGCATCGTGGAAGGTGATCTCCCCGTTTCCGTCCTCCAGCACCATCTCAATGCTCTTTACCTCAGGAAGCTGAAATAACGTCTTCGAGATCGCCGCCTTGAGCAGCAGATCGTCCTCTCCGGACAGCTCCCCGTTAACCAAAAGCTCCAGTGTCAGATGATTATCCTCATCCAGCAGATAGGAGTAGTTTTCCAGTCTGTTATCATATACCTGCATCAGCTGGGTCAGAACCTCTTCCACGGACTGTGAGAGAGAATCCGGCTGCATAAGCTGGTACCGTTCCTCTTTTTTCTCGATCCGATAGCCGTCGTGATAATAGATATCGATCTCGTTTTCACCGGTCATGGTCCCGGAAGTGACGGTCTGCTCCGACGCATCCTTTCCGCAGCCTGCCAGAAGGACCATCGCGATCAATATGCAACTTACAAGTATCTTTTTTCTAATCATCCGTCTGATTCTCCGAATATTTGATGGGCACCTTGATAGTAAAGGTGGTTCCCTGTCCCGATTCACTGTACAGCTTGATCACGCCGTGATGCATGTTGATCACGTTTCTGGTGATGGCAAGTCCGAGACCCGTACCGCCCGTATCGCGGCTTCTCGCCTTATCCACGCGGTAAAAACGGTCAAACACCTTTTCCTTGCAGTCATCCGGGATCCCGACTCCCGTGTCGGCAACCTTGATATGGAAATTTTTGTGGTCGGCATTTAAGGATACCTTCACGGAACCGCCGTCCACGTTATATTTCACCGCATTCTCTATGATATTTGTCAGCGCCAGCGACAGCTTCACCTTATCGATCTCGGCCACCACATCCCGGTAGCTCTCGTAGGTCACATCGATATCGCGCTCCGAAGCAATAGGGATCACACGCTTTAAGACCGTCTCCAACAAATCGTTGATATTTTCCTCCGAGATGTTCATCTGCCCGGATTGCTTTTCCGTTTTTACCAGTGTGAGCAGGTCCGTGATGATCTCGCTCTCTCTGTCGATCTCCAGGGCGATATCCTTCATGAACTCCTTGTACATGGTCAGATCCGCCTCCTCATTTGCGATCAGCGAATCCGCCAGCACCTTCATGGAGGTGATGGGAGTCTTTAACTCGTGCGACACGTTGGATACAAATTCCTGGCGCGTACTGTCAAGAGCCGTAAGCTGGGTGATGGTCTTGTTGTAGTTTTCGGTCAGCTGTCTGTATTCGCGGAAGCCTCGCACCGGAAGCTGATCCTCCAAATGGCCCTCACGCGCCGTCTTCATGGCACGACCGACCTTTTTCAAGCCGCGCAGGGAAATGCTCGACATGAAGACAGCCGAGAAGAATACAATGAGCAGAAGGATACAGATCAGCGCCACATTGATATGCATAAAGCCGCCTGACAGCTGGTTGCGCTCTTTCGTGGAAACCTGAAGCAGCAGCATGCCGATCACCTGTCCCTCGCTCTCAACGCGCCTGATCTCCAGGAAGGAGTCGTCCTGCTCGATGGTCGCGCGTCCCTCGGTCGCATTCATCAAACGCATGATATCCTCGTTCACGAGATAAGCATCTTCATTCAGATCCGACGTATCCTTTAGTATCCGATAATCCCTGTCGATCAGCAAAAGCCTGCCTTCAAACATATCGGCTATAAAACGCATGGAATAATCCGTGTCCTGCTGGGTGAGCGCATTGTCCGCAAGATAGGAGGACAGACGGTCCATCTGTCGTCCCGCGTTCTCGTACAGCTGCTCGCTATAGCGCACCACATAGATCTTGTTGAATAATAATGCATAGACCAAGAGCACCACTGTGACAAGTGCCGTGATCGAGAGCACCAAAAAGGTGGAAAGCCTGAGACCCTTGTTGCTTATCCCCCGCTTTTCCTTTAAGATCGTACGTATTTTTCTTTGTTCTTCCGTTTTGTTCTTCATTGTTTTTTCTGTCGCTTTCCTGTAAAATGACTACAAGAATATTGAAATGAGGTGGTGCTCTATGGATATAGCGAAGCTTTCAAAGATCGATCTTCACTGTCACTTAGACGGTTCCCTGTCCGCAGATTTTGTACGAACACATGCGAAAAAAACTCTGCCCGCGGATGATGCCGCTCTTTATTCTATGCTGCGTGCGCCGGAGCGATGCCGCGACCTTGCGGAATACCTGACTCGGTTTGATCTTCCGCTCTCCTGTCTGCAATCGGCATCGGACATCTCGGATGCCGTTTACGATGTATTAAAAACGCAAAGCGCAGATGGTGTGCTCTACTGTGAGCTTCGTTATGCACCACAGCTTCACACCGCAGAAGGCCTGTCGCTTCGCGATGTGATCGAGGCTTCGATCGACGGGCTTCAAAGAGCCGTTCATTCTCTTCCCATCAAGGCAAATCTGATCCTGTGTGCCATGCGACACCACAGCGAGGAAGAAAACCTTGCCATGCTCCGCTGCGGCAGAGAGTATCTGCACGAGGGTGTCTGTGCCATCGACCTTGCGGGCGACGAAGCCCACTTTGACAACGAGCTTTTTGCCCCGCTTTTCGCCGAGGCCCGCAGGCTTGATATGCCGTTTACCATTCATTCGGGAGAGTGCGGCCGTGCGGAAAATGTGGCACTTGCCATAGAATACGGTGCCGCAAGAGTCGGGCACGGAATTGCGATCTTTGACCGGCCGGACATCATCTCGCTTGTAAAAGAACACCGGACCGGGCTTGAGCTTTGTCCGACCTCCAACTTCCAAACCGGAGCCGTAAAACACGAGGCGGATTATCCGCTCTCATCCTTCCTATCAAAAGGCCTGCTCGCCACCGTCAACACGGACAACCTCACCGTGAGCAATACCTCGGTTACAAAGGAGCTTGCCCTTTGCATGGATTCACTCGGCCTGCACGAGAACGATCTTTCCGTGCTCTTTCAAAACAGTGTTATGATCGCCTTTGCGGACGATAACATCAAGCACGATCTGCTTTCAAAAAGATAATTTCCGCCGGCTCATCGTGAAAAGAGCGGACGGAAATTACCTGCATGATCACTATTCCCGGAAGAAGTAGCCGACGCCCCACTTCGTGTGGATGTACTTCGGCTCGGCCGGCGTGGCTTCGATCTTCTCACGAAGCCGCCGCACGTGAACATCCACGGTGCGGGCATCTCCCGGATAGGTAGCACCCCAGATCGTTTTCAACAGCTGTTCTCTGGAGTAAACCTTGTTGGGATTGGATACGAGCAGGTACACAAGCTCGTATTCCTTGGCCGTCAGGTTGACCTCCTTACCTTCTATATAGACTCTTCTGCTGTCACAATCGATCTTCAGGCCGCGCGACTCGATGGTCTTCACGTCTTCCTTCGTTTCCTGTGACTTGTTATTTCTGCGCAGGATCGCTTTGATCCTCGCCTTTACTTCCAAAATATTGAACGGTTTTGTAATGTAATCGTCGGCACCGTATTCAAGGCCCAAGATCTTGTCCATGTCCTCGCCCTTCGCGGTGAGCATGATGATGGGCACATCGGAAAACTCGCGCACCATCTGACACACCTCAAGTCCCGAATACCCGGGAAGCATGATGTCAAGCAATATGATATCGTAGGTGTTATCTTTTGCAAGCTTTAAGGCATCCTCGCCGTCGTAAGCCACATCCACCTGCATGTCATCCTGTTCCAATGAAAACTTGATGCCCTTTACGATGGATTTTTCATCATCGACTACCAAAACCTTTTTCATGTCTTCACCTCATTTGATTATTCGACCGTGATCAGGTCACTGATCCTGCCGTATACACCATCCTTGATCCCGTTGATCTTCTTGATGTCCTCGGGTGTCTCAAACGATCCGTTTTTCTCACGGTAGTTCACAATATCCGCCGCCTTGCTCTCACCGATGCCCGGCAGGGTCATCAGCTCCTCCTTTGTAGCGGTGTTGATGTTTACCTTTCCGCCCGCATCCGCTCCCTGCACGCCCGGTATCTCAACCGGAACGGTCTGTGCCGAAAGTTCATCCGCATGCGGAATGTACAACTGCATTCCGTCGGCTACGCGCGCCGCAAGATTGACACAGTCCCGCGCGGCATCTTCGGCGAAGCCTCCCGCCATATCCAGTGCCTCGCATACCAGCGCGCCGTCCGTAAGCATATATACTCCGGGGCTTTGTACCGCGCCGCACACATAGACGGCAGCGAGCGCGGCCTCTGCGGTCGTCTCCGGCTCAGCGGATGATACCGAGGGTTCCTCCGTCTCCGTGAGGAGTTCTTCCTTCGAGATCACACGCGCCTTTTCGTCGCAGGCCGCAAGCAGCATAAGTGCCGCAATGATCAGCAACAATATTCCTTTTTTCATCCGTGTCACTCCTTCATTAAAATTGAATTCGTAACACACTGCAAACTATAGGGATATTTTACAAAATTTAAACAAATAATACAAGTGCAAAAGTTAAAACAGCGGTTCCTTGATGATCGCCGTTCCGATACCTTTTTCGGTGAAGAACTCAAGCAAGAGGCAATGCTCCACGCGACCGTCCAGCATATGCACACGGGACACGCCGTTCTTCATGGCCTCGATGCAGTTTGCAAGCTTCGGCAGCATGCCGCCGCCCACAACGCCCTTGTCGATAAACTCCTGCGCCTCGTTGATGTCCATCTCGGAAACAAGGGTCGACTTGTCCGAAGGATCTAAAAACACACCCTCGATATCCGTGAGGAACGCGAGCTTCTCCGCCTTGATGGAGGTTGCGATGGCGCAGGCAGCGTCATCCGCGTTGATATTGTAGCCGTGGTCATCCTCCACACCGAGACCGATGGGGGCGATGACCGGGATAAAATCATTTTCAAGCAGGCTGTCTAAAACGGTGTTGTCCGTCTCCACCACATCGCCCACATAGCCGATGTCCTTGCCGCCCGCCAGCTTCTTCTTGCAGCGCAGCAGACCCGCGTCCTTACCACTGATGCCAACTGCCTTTAAGCCGAGTTTCGTCATCATGCCGACCAGGCTCTTGTTGACCTTGGAGAGTACCATCTCCGCCACATCAAGCGTTTCTTCATCTGTCACGCGGAATCCGTTGATGAACTCGGACTCCTTGCCGATCCTCTTTAACCAGCTGCTGATCTCCTTGCCGCCGCCGTGCACGATGATGGGCTCAAAGCCCACAAGCTTCAAGAGTGCCACATCCCGGATCACGTTGTATTTCAGGTTTTCGTCCACCATGGCGCTTCCGCCGTATTTTACAACGATCCGCTTTCCGTTAAATTTTTGTATATAGGGCAGAGCCTCGATCAGTGTCTGCGCCTTGGTAAGCACGGTGTTTAAAGAATCACCGCTCATCATTTCCTTGCTCTCATGTACTAATACCATATTTCTCAACTCCTGTAATCCGCATTGATCTTGACATAGTCATAGGTAAAATCACAGCCGTACGCCGTGGCACTCGCATCTCCCGCCTTGACATCGATGATGCATGTGATCTGATCCGGCGCGAGGATGTTCGTTGCCTCCTCCTCGTCGAAATCCGTGTACATACCGTTTTCCGCAAGCTTCACGCTGCCGTTTGCGCTCTCTACCGTGATATCCACATCGCAGGGATCAAACTCCACACCCGAATAGCCCATGGCACAGAGCACTCTGCCGACATTTGCATCCTGACCGTAAATGGCACATTTCACCAAGTTGGAGGTGACCACCGACTTCGCGAGTGTCCGCGCATTCTCGTCGGTATCGGCCCCGTTCACGGTGACCGTAAAGAGTCTGGTCGCACCTTCGCCGTCCGCTGCGATCTCCTTCGCAAGATCCAGGCAGACTGCCTTCAATACCTCAAGGAATACGTTGTAGTCCTCGTTTTCCTCCGTGATCAGTGCGTTTTCCGCCATGCCGTTCGCAAAGGCGAGCACGGTATCGTTGGTAGATGTATCCCCGTCCACGGAGATCATGTTAAAGCTGTCCTCTATGGCGATACGAAGTGCCTTCTGCAACAGACTCTGGCCGATGGCGCAGTCCGTTGTGATGTAGCCGAGCATGGTTCCCATATTCGGATGGATCATACCCGAGCCCTTGCACATGCCGCCCATGTAGCAGGTCTTTCCGCCCACCGAAAACTCGTAGGCAGTCTCCTTCTTGTGTGTATCCGTTGTGAGGATCGCATTTGCGGCAATCTCCCCCGCCTCACGACTGTCGGACAGACTCTGCGCAAGTGCCTTCACGCCTTCCTCGATCTTGTCCATGGGAAGCTTGTAGCCGATCACGCCCGTGGAACCGATCAGGACCAGATCCTCGTCGATATCCAGGGCTTCACCCGCAAGCTTTGCCGTTTTTTTCGTATTCTTATAGCCCTCGTCACCGGTGCAGGCATTTGCGATCCCGGTATTTACCACGACCGCCTGGGCAATCTTTTCGTTTTCCACAATGCCCATGTCGTATACGACAGGTGCTGCCTTTACCACGTTCTTGGTGAAGGTGCCCGCCACTGCCGCCGGAATTTCCGAGTACAGCATGGCCATATCATTGGTGATCCTGTCAGGCTTGATGCCCGCCCGGGCACCGGCTGCCTTGTAGCCTTTCGGAGTTGTGACTCCGCCGTCTATCTTATTCATACGTACCTCCTAAGGGAACATCGGAGGAAGCGAGATTCCTTCGCCCTCCGGGAGTCCCATGATCAGATTCATGTTCTGTATTGCCTGTCCCGCAGCGCCCTTGACCAGATTGTCCAATGCACCCATGGCCACGATGCGGTTCGTTCTCTCGTCGATCACGAAATTGATATCCACGTAATTGCTGCCCTCCACATTGCGGGTCTCCGGGCAGACACCCTTCTTCAGGATACGGATGAAGGTCTCATCCTTATAATACTTCTCATATACGGACCGCACCTCGTCATAATCAACCTTTTTCGTGAGGTTTGCATATGCCGTTGCGAGGATGCCGCGGTTCATGGGAACCAGATGCGGTGTGAAGTTGATCATAAGCGGTGTGCCGTCGTAAGCGTAGCCGAGCTGTTCCTCGATCTCCGGCGTGTGTCTGTGGGTGGTCACGCCGTAGGCCTTGATGCTCTCGTTGACCTCGCAGTAGAGGTTTGCCACCTTCGCGCCGCGCCCCGCACCGGAGGTGCCGGATTTCGCATCCACGATGATAGTGTTCACATCGACCAGACGCTCCTTTACAAGCGGGTAAAGCGTCAGGATGGAGCAGGTTGTATAGCAGCCCGGGTTTGCGATCAGACGCGCGCCCTTTATCTTCTCGCGATTGATCTCGCAGAGGCCGTATACCGCTTCCTCTATAAACTGCGGGCTCTTGTGCTCGATCCCGTACCACAGCTCATAGGTCTTAACATCCTTGATGCGGAAATCCGCGGAGAGGTCCACGATCTTTGTTTTACCCAGGATCCCCTCGTTTACTAAAGATGCGCACAGACCCTGCGGTGTTGCGGTAAAGATCACATCCGCCTGATCCGCCAGTGCCTCCATATTGTCATCCATACACTTGGCATCCACCAGCTTGAACATGTTGCCGTACACGTCCGCGTAATCCTGATCGATGTAGCTTCTCGAGCCGTACCATACGATCTCGGCATCCTTGTGTGCAAGGAGCAGTCTTACGAGCTCCTGCCCCGCATAACCGGTGGAACCGATAATTCCGACTTTTACCATATTATATGCCTCTTTCTATCATAAAAAATAAGTAACTGTGCAGTATCATAACACCACGCGCGCATTTATGCAAGAAATATTCTGTATTTTATGCATATTATTCTATATTCATGAATATTTTTCTTGTTTATGCATTATTTTATGCATTTTCATATAAAATATTCATAAATTTCTTATTGCATTCCGCTTTTGTTCGCTGTATACTTGTTTTCAGCTAAATTTAAGGAGGATATCCCAAATGAAAGAAAAAGTGATTCTCGCCTATTCCGGCGGTCTTGACACCACAGCCATCATTCCGTGGCTGAAGGAAACCTATGATTTTG
>CACZPL010000057.1 GCA_902783015.1 uncultured Lachnospiraceae bacterium | reverse complement strand
GCCAACCCACCCGGCGCTTTGCCTTCGAGGCCTTTTTGCCCGCGGACAAAAAAGAGCGCACCCGCTTGATGGAGGAGCTGAAAACAGAAACCCGCACCATCATCATCTACGAGGCGCCGCATCATCTGTCTAAAACATTAGACGATCTTTCCGCCGCTCTCGGCGACCGCAGCGTCACCGTATGCAAGGAGCTCACCAAAAAGCACGAGACCTTCATGAAAACCACTCTGTCCGAAGCCGCTGCCTACTACAAAGAAAATGATCCCCGCGGCGAATACATCCTTGTGCTTGAGGGTGCCGACCCGGCTACCCTCACCACCGAAGAGCGCGCTAAATGGGACGATATCACCGTGCAGGAGCACATTCAGCAATACATCGATGCCGGCATGACAAAAAAAGAAGCGATCAAGCAGGTATCCCTTGACCGCGGTGTTCCCAAACGGGAGATCTACAATATTTCTATAGAAAACAAATAAATCAGTTGACTGCTCGGGGACGGTTCTGCGTGTCACCTTCAGTGACACGCAGAACCGTCCCCGGCTGTTATTTAGTCAAGGTTCAGATGTTTCCGGAATACCCAGTTGGTGACAGCGACCAGAACACCGGTGCCCACGATCATGAAGAGTGTCCAGATCAAAAGGATGGTGTTTAAGGTGGATATCGCCACCGAGTAGTGCGAGCTTGCAACCATGGTTCCCGTTAAATCCGCGTCTTGCAGCGCGTTGGATACGGCGGAGGAGACGAGGGAGGAAACCAGCAGGATTGCAAGGAAGATCACCACGCTCATGATGCGCTTTCCCTTCCGGAACAGGCAATGCCCCATGGCATAGGAACAGTTGAATACCCAGAGGTTGTACAGGTACGCAACCAGCATCAGGAGCAGAGTCAGCAGCACCGTAAGGCCCACGGATGCATCGAAGCCGATCATCTCAAACAGCTCTCCGCACACCTCGCCCACAGCGGTAAAGAAGTCAAAGTTGCCCGCCGCAATGCAGATGGAAAGCGGGTACACGATCGCCATGCCGAGCAGCATGGAGAGATCGCACACCATGCGGGACATGAGCAGTGTGCTCGTCTTAACCGGCAGCGTGTGGGTCAAATAACCCTGGTCCTTAAAGAAGCGCTTCCGGAAATCCGCCAGCGGCAGAAAGAAGACGGAGGCAAAGGATATGAGCAAAAGCAACACATATAAGAAGGCGTAAAGCCCGTACAACATCTGGAAGAAGTTAGAGCTTGTCCCTTGATAGATCTTGGTCATGATCAGCATGAGCAAACTTGCGCCGAGCAGTGCCCCGTAGATGCTCAGGATGGATTTCCAGCGGTTTACGAATTCGTTTTTTACAAGCTTACTAAACATAGCGGAACACCTCCCTGAAGATTTCATCGATGGACTTGCCCTGGCTTTGACGGAGCATATCCGCCGGCTGGTGTACCACGATCTGTCCCTGGCGTACCATGATCACGTCGTCCAGGATACCTTCGATATCCTGGATCAGGTGTGTGGAGATCACAATGGTGCCCGCGGCATCATAATTGGACAGGATGGTGCGCAGGATGAAGTCGCGCGCTGCCGGGTCCACGCCGGCAATGGGCTCATCCAAGAGGTAGAGCCTTGCGTGGCGGCTCATGACCATGATGAGCTGCACCTTTTCCTTGTTACCTTTTGATAAGGTCTTGATCACGGCGTTCGGGTCGATCCGAAGCTGCTGTGTCATCCGGTAGGCGTGTGCCTCGTCGAAGTCCGCGTAGAAATCCTTGAACATGCTGATCACAGTCTTCACCTTTAAGGACTCGTTGAAGTAGGTGCGCTCCGGCAGGTAGGATACCACGCCCTTGGATCTGTGACCCACCGGAAGTCCCGCGATGCTGATGGTGCCCGCCTCGGGCTCCAAAAGGCCTGCGAGCATTTTGATGAGGGTGGTCTTGCCGGAGCCGTTCGGTCCGAGCAGGCCCACGATCTTGCCGGCCAGGATGTTTAAGTTCAGATCCTGATATATGGTCTTGCCCGCACCGTAGCCTTTTTTCACGTGGGCGATCTCCACCACATTGCCCGTGGGGACAATGCCCTGGGGCGCACGGCGGAGGGTGTTGTAGTCAAATGCAGGCTGAGCTTGCTGGGGCTGGTAGGGAACGTAGTCCGCGTTTCCCTGCGGCTGCTGCGGATAGCCCATAGGTTGCCCCGGATAGGGCTGCTGATAGGGCTGGCCCATGGGTTGCTGATACGGCTGCTGGTATGGCTGGCCCTGATACGGCTGATCCTGGTAGCCCGGATTCTGCTGTGGATACATGTTGTTATTGTCCATGTTTTCTCCTTTTTCAAATCATCAAGCGGGCCTTACGGCCCGCTTGTCTTATTCTTCTTTGTTCTCTATGTACTTGTTCAGTGTTTCAACCACCGTATTTAAGTTATACGGCTTTGCGATATAATCGTCCAGCTTGTTCTCCAGGATCCTCTCCTTGTCACCGAACATGGCTCTTGCGGTCACGGCGATGATCGGCAGACGCTTTTTGTGCTCCTTCTGCTCGATCTCGCGGATCTCCTGGGTTGCCGCGATACCGTCCATGACAGGCATCTGTACGTCGAAGAGCGCAGCGTCATATTCCTTCTGCTTGAAGAGCTCTACCGCTGCCTCGCCGTTCTCGGCGATATCGTAGGAGAAGCCCGCCATGCCGAGGAGCTTTCCGATCACCTGCTGGTTCACCGGCTCGTCCTCTGCAACAAGGATACGTCCCTTGCCGCTTGCGGTGATGGAGAATACCGCTGCATCCTCCTTCTTCTCTTCCGCTGCCTTGCTCTCTGCCTCTGCCTCTGCTGCCTTCACGATCTTCAGCGGAACCTCCGCGATGAAGGTGGAGCCGATGCCCTCCTTACTCTGTACGGTAATGGAACCGCCCATGAGCTCGGCGATCTGCTTGGAGATGACCAGTCCGAGACCCGATCCGCCGTAGCGACGTGTGTCGGAGCTGTCCACCTGTGAGAAGCGGACGAAGAGCTTGTCCATATTTTTCTCGGAGATACCGATACCGGTATCTGCCACTGCAATTCGAATGTTGACCTGTTCCTTCTCGGCATCGATGGCTGCGATCTTTACTCGCACGCTGCCCTCTGCCGTAAACTTCAGCGCGTTGGAGAGCAGACAGTTCAGGATCTGCTGGATGCGCTGACCGTCGCCCTTTACAAGCTTCGGAATGTTGTTGCCGAAGGTGCAGTCGAGAGCCAGTCCCTTGTTGTTGGCTGCCGGCATCTGCGCCGCCACGGTCTCCTCGATGGCACTTCTTACGTCGAAGATCTCTTCCTTCAAGCTGTACTTGCCCGCTTCAAGCTTGCTGATATCCAGGATATCGTTGATCAGGCGAAGCAGGTTGTCCGCACAGTTCTTTGCAGTGAGTAAGTTGTCTCTGTAGTCGGCCTGCAGGTCGTCCGCCATCAGCGTGAGCTGCAGCATACCGAGTATTCCGTTGATCGGGGTGCGGATCTCGTGGCTCATGTTGGCGAGGAATTCCGCCTGGGTCTTGTAGGCTGCGTTTGCATCCTCGATGGCTGCGGAGAGCTTGTTCTCCGTTTCCTTCTGCTCGGTGATATCGATGACCACCATATTGATATAGTCCGCCTCGGACTTGTACATTACCGTGTTGAACACCTTGCCGAGCTTTTCCATGGTGATCTCTACATCCATGAAATCGCCCTCG
>CACZPL010000056.1 GCA_902783015.1 uncultured Lachnospiraceae bacterium | reverse complement strand
GTCATGGGGATTCTCACAAAGCGGCGTAACTACGGTTACATCCTTTCGGTAGCGATTGTGGTTGCCATGGATGTGCTTTGCTATTTCCTGCTCATCTGCGAGAGGATTCAGAACGCGAGGATGATTTTGATCGCGATCTATATTTGCCATGCATGGCTGTATTTTACGGTGCTTTGGACCGTGCTTGCCTTAAACAGGCACAAGGCCCTGCGCACCGCGCTTTATATGCTTCCCATCGGCTTGATCTGTGTATTTCAAACCTATCTCGTTTTAGGAAATCTCTTTGACAGAAGAATCATGATGTTCTCCAAGCATATCCATTGGGGCAAAACCTACTGGGTTGCCATGGGACTGAAAGCAAGCTCTGCGTTAGTGAGCTTTAACACCTACAAGATCCTCATCTTTGTGGGAGCCTTTATCATCATGTGTGCCATGATCAGCGGAAGGCTCAGCGTGGCCAAGGTTTTTGCACCGCGGTATTACTTAATCTTTGCGATTCAGGTCGTGGTCCTTCTCGTGGAAGTCTATGTGTCCAGAAATGCGCTTCCCGTATGGATTCTCGGCATAACGATCAACCTGATCGTATGGGCAACCTATTATCCCGTCAATATGTACGCGGACAGTAAACTGGTTTCATGGTCTACGGAAAATTTTGCCAACGATATGAGCGACGGCTTTGTGCTCTATAACCAGTATGATGATATGTTAAAAATGAATGATGCACTGACACGGAGACTACCTTCGGAGTTGACAGACAGCTTTTATGACAGAAGTAAGCTTGAGGAATGGCTTTCCGATCAGACGGAGGTCGAGGGCCTGAAGGTGCACCGCTATCAGGATGATAAAGAAGAGATATACTTCCAGACAAAGACCATCGAGGTTAAACAGAAGAACAGAAACCTCGGTACGATCTTTATCTTGCACGATATGACGGAGGGCATTATGCGTCTTCGTTCCATGGAGGAGGCAAACCGCGAGCTGGAGCGCGCTGCCAAGATGAAGTCCGACTTCCTCGCCAACATGAGTCACGAGATCCGAACGCCTATGAACGCCGTGATCGGTATGGCGGAGATCGCTCTGCGCGAAAAGCTGCCGCCTCATGTGAAGGATTATATTGCGCAGATCCAGAACTCGGGCAGAAATCTTTTGAACATCATCAACGATATCCTGGATTACTCAAAGATCGAAGCGGGCAGAATGGAGATCGTGGATGAGCAGTACACGCTTGTCTCCGAGATTTCCGAGATCGCAAATGTGCTTGAGACAAGGATCGGCGACAAACCGTTAGAGCTGTTTGTCATGGTGGATCCCTCCATTCCGAAGGTGCTGGAGGGCGATTCCATGCGCATTCGCCAGGTGCTGATCAACCTGGCAAACAACGCCATCAAGTTTACACAGAAGGGAAAGGTGAGCATCACGATAGAAGGAGAGAAGATCTCCGATGAGGAAGTGATGATCACCTGTCATGTGAAGGACACCGGTATCGGTATCAAAAAGCATGAGCTCGATAAGCTCTTCGAGAGCTTCTCACAGCTCGACTCCAAGCGCAACCGCTCCGTGGAAGGAACCGGACTCGGGCTTGCTATATCCAAGCGGCTGTGTGAGGCCATGGGCGGCGGTATTCATGTAGAGAGTGAATACGGCGTGGGCTCCGACTTTTCCTTCTTTGTTCCGCAGAAGATCGTGGATCCGGCGCCGGGTCTTGCGGTGGAGGATCCCGAAAACAAGTATGCTGTTCTATGCTGCGATTTAGACGTATTAATCTCCGAGTTTAAGCGGGAGGTCGCCGCGCTCGGCGTAAGCAGCGGTGTGATCGAAAGGCTCGATGATTATAAGCCGAGCGGAAAACGGGACATCCTGTTTATCAGTGAGCGTGATTACAATAAAAAGCTTCGTACATTACTTAACAAATATCCCGACCTTACCTGCGTGGTCATCATCAATTTTGAGTCCGAGTTTGAGACCACGAAGGATCGGATATGCGTTCTTCGAAGACCGGAGACAACCATGGCCATGGTAGATGCCTTAAACGGCGTCCGGGGCTTTGTCCGTCGGGAAAACGAGGACACGGTATTCCACCCGGATTTCACGGCACCTTCCGCAAGGATCCTGATCGTGGACGACAACGAGATCAACATCACCATCGCAAAGGGACTTTTAAAACCTTTGAAGGTGCAATGTACCGCCGCTTTAAGCGGAAAGGATGCCATCGAGCTTTTGGAGCGTCAGCCCTTTGATCTTGTGTTTATGGATCATATGATGCCGGAAATGGACGGTGTCGAGACGACACGCGTGATCCGGAGGCTCATCCCGTCCGCAAAGGACACGCCGATCCTGGCGCTCACGGCAAATGTCATGGAACAAAGCCGCGAGCAGTTCTTTGCCGAGGGCATGAACGATTTTGTGGCAAAGCCCATCAATGTGAAGGATATTGTCACAAAGCTTAAGAGGTGGCTGCCGAAGGAAAAGATCCTTGAACTGGATGAAGACGAGGAAGTCGGGACCCCGGAGGAGATCATCTCCTACGACGGACTAAACAGTGAGGAAGCCTTAAAGGCAATCGGCTCCGCATCTTTATATAACGAGATCGTGCGGGAGTATTACCGTTCCGGTGATGACAGGTATCACCAGATCGAAGAGGATTATGAAAAGGAAGACTGGGAGGGCTATACCATCAAGGTGCATGCCTTAAAGAGTGCATCACGGCAGATCGGTGCGGATGCCATCGGTGATATGGCCGAGCAGATGGAGCATGCCGGAAACGCGCGCGATGTAAAGGCGATCCATGATGTGACGCGTGCGATGCTAATGACTTACCGGGCATTGCTTGACCGTTTGTCCAAGTACTTCCCTGAAGAAAAATCGGTAGCGGTGGATCGTCCGATGATCTCGAAGGAGACTTTGGGTGCGATCTTGGATGCGCTTGCCGAAGCTTGTGATAATCTTGATATGGACGCGATGGAAGAGGCAGGAAAAGAACTCGGCCGATACACCGTGGAGGGCGTACCGGCCGAAGATATCGATGCTCTGATCAAAGCGATCGAAGGTATGGATGTAGATGTCTGTATGGATTATATCGGGAAGATGCGCTCATAGCGCGTTTTCCCAATATACGATGATCTGTTCGCACTTATCAAGATCGATATTGTCACTCGCCTCGTGAAGCGAGAGCATATAATCCTTTTGTTCCTCGGGATATTCATAACTCATCAGCCGGTCGCAGAGCTCGTCCATGGTGTCGGTATCCAGGTTGTCCATTGCCTCGCGAAACGCCGCAAAGATTTCTTTCAGGGTGTCCGCATCTGCGGGAGCCTTCGTGCCGGAATCCAGCTGCTTAGCAAAGAAGGGCGCAAATACGGGCTCGTAGGACAGGTATTTCTCAAGCATTTCATCCGTGTGTTCATGGATATAGGCAAGATCGTTTGCCTTTCCCGCTTTTTCCAATTCGGCAGCCATATTTGCAAGCTCGTCCGCGCCGATCTGGCGTGAGGAGCTCTTTAACGCGTGTACCTCGATGGTGAAGGCGGCAATATCCTCCGTCACCGCGTGCTCCTTGATGAGCTTTGCATTCTGTATGATCAGTCTGTGGTATTCTTTCAGTACATTCCAGAACAGTTTTTCCGAGCCTAAAAGCTTTAAGGCTTCGTCGGTATCCAGGTCTGCCAGCGGCGGTATGGTGCCGACTTCTTTTTCTGCTTCCTCATGCTGCAGAACACGGGTCAGGTTTTCTACCGTGACCTCCTCAATCTTGTCCTCGGGCAACCAGCGCTTAACCTTGCTGAGCATGGAGCGCACTTCGATGGGCTTTGCGATAAAGTCCTGCATCCCGGCCTCTAAGAACATTTCTTTGGCACCGCCCACGGCATTCGCGGTGAGCGCAATGATGGGAACATCGTCATAGTCATGCCGCATACGACGGATGATCTGTGTGGCCTCCACGCCGTCCATCTCGGGCATCATATGGTCCATGAAGATCAGATCGTAGTGGCGCTCCTTGGTCTTTCGAATGGCTTCCTTGCCGCTGTTTGCGGTGGCAATCTTCATGTGAAGCGGTTCCAAAAGCCCCTCGGCCACGGTCAGGTTGACAGCGTTGTCGTCCACGATCAGTACCCAGGCCTCCGGAGCCATGAAATCGGCATCGTCCTGAGAATCGTGAGCATCCAGGAAGGAAACCTTCTCGCGGTTGAAGATCATGGAGAGGTTCATGCACGAGATCGGCTTTTTTACGATCAAGAGATTCGGAATGGTCCAGCGCACCTCGGAGATGAAATCCGTCACCAAAATGGCAACCATATCTCCGTGGGTTTCGATGAACTCCTTGCGCTCCGGTGTCATCTGCGCGGGCTCTAAGAACAAAAACAATGTAGCACCCGGGTGCTCTTTTTTTACGGTCTCATAGACGGTGGCAAGCTCCGCCTTGCGGGAGAGTTTTTCGCTCTTTACCGACAGACGCGTACAGTCGCGCAGGAAGGCGTCGGTCATGGTCTCATCCGTAAACAGGGTTGCCGCATAAACGGAATCCGGATACCGCACGATCATGGCAGGTGTCTTGTCCGAGACAAGCTGCGGCATGGTGAAGGAGAAGGTGGAACCCTCGCCGTACACACTCTCCACGGACAGCGTGCCGTTCATCAGATTGACCAGGTGGCGCGTGATGGCAAGGCCGAGTCCGGTCCCTTCCACGTTTCTGTTCCGCGTGCTGTCCACCTGGGAGAAGGAATCGAAGATTTTGTTTAGGTCCTTTTCCTTGATTCCGATCCCGGTGTCGGAAACGGAGATCTTCAGGATGTTACGGATATCGCTTTCTACTTCATTTACTACCGAGATGCGGATGGTTCCCTCATTGGTGAACTTCACCGCGTTGTTTGCGAGATTGATCAGGATCTGCCGGATACGCAGGTTGTCACCGAATAATTGCGCCGGCAGGCTGGGATCGATGTCTAAGTCCAGGGTGACATCCTTGTCCACAAGTCGTGTCATGATGATGTTCGACACGTCATTGAACAGGGACATGGTATCGTATTGGATCGGGGTGATATTCAGCTTTCCGGATTCGATCTTGGAAAAATCAAGGATGTCGTTGATGATGGAAAGAAGTGCGCGCCCCGAGGATTTGATCTGCTGGATGTAGCCGCGCGCCGCCTCCGGGATGTCCTCGCGCAGAGCCATCTCGGCCATACCGATCACGGCATTCATGGGCGTACGGATCTCGTGGCTCATGTTGGCAAGAAAGTCGGTTTTCATTTTCGCGGCATGGGAGATCTCCTCGTTTGCCTTGATGGCGCGGTATTTGCCTATTGCAAGCTCCGAGAGCATGCTGGTCAGGATCGAGAGGAGATTTGTGGCATTGCGGACATCTGCCTCGGAGAGGATCTGAATCTTTTGCGCGGCAGCCCAGTATTCTTCAAAATCCACGCCGATCTCGCCGGCAACGCGGCGGATATCCTCCTTATTCGGGGCCTTGGTCAGCACCTGACCGCCGTGGAAGGAGCCGATGATCTTACCCTCTGCCACGATGGGTGCGGCAAAATCGATCAGTCCGGTATGGCAGTTGTAAAAGCAGGGCTTTCCGGAATCGTACGCAGTTCTGGCGCCGATCCTCGCACATTCTTCGCAGCGCGCACTGCCTATGGGGGATTTTCTGGTGAACTCCATGCAAAAATCAGAGAAATTAGAACCGCGGGTCACGGGCCGCCCGTTCTCATCGGAAATCTGTGCGGCCATGCCCACCATATCGGAAAAAGCATCCTGTACCTGTTGCAGCACGGATGCATCGATCAAATCAGTCAGATAGAAATTATCCATGTCAACCAATCAGCTCCTTTACCTTCGCGATCAGGTTTTCACCTACGATCGGTTTCAAAAGGTAGCCCTGAGGCTTTAAAGCAGCAACCTTTGCGATCTTGTCCATCTCCGCAACACCCGTTAAAAAGACAATGGGGGTGGCGGCGTAGCCGGACATCTGGCGGATTTTCTGGTATACGGTCGGCCCGTCCTCATCCGGCATTTCATAATCTAAGAGGATGAGATCCGTATGTTTTTTCTGCAGGAAGGGATATGCCATGGCACCGCCCTTTGCGGCAGCGATCTCATAGTTATCACGGAGATGAGACTTGATCAGCTTCAGCATGATCGGGTCGTCGTCGATGACCAAAATGTTCTTTCTCCCGGAACCCGCATGCGCGGCGGCAGGAGCGGCAGCTCCGGCACCCGCAACGGAAGGACCGCTGGGAGTCGCGTGGTCAAACAGGTAATTGTCAAAGGTACGTTTGATGGCCTTCTCGGGAGCGGGCAGCATCAGGGCAACCTTTGCGAGCATATTTGTCTTGGACTGGAAGGCACTGCATTCCTCCATGGGACCGATGATAGCAATCCCGGTTTTGGAAAAATCAACGCTCTTTTTAAGTTCTATGATGCGGTCATACATTTCCTCCGGTTCTCCGTCCATACAGAACGCAAGGATGTCCGGATGAAAAAGCTTCATATGAAGCTTCATGTCCGCAAGGTTTAAGGATGTTGTCATGCATTCGTAGTCTTCCGCAAAGCTGTTGAAAAAGAGATCAATGGTGGATGATCCATTGCCGGTTAAAAGAATTTTATAGCTCATGCCTGCCCCTCCCAAAATACATACGATAGATACAAACATTATAAGGGAAAACTGCCGATTTTGCAAGGTTCTTGACGTATTTTCGGCATTGGTTTATAGTGTTATGCTATGAAAGAAAAAAAGAGAAAATTGAATCGCCATGCAATCGGAATTTTATGCATTCTCTTTGCGGGGATCGGCTTCTCCTTTATGACGTTTTTTGTTCGCATCTCGGGAGATCTGCCTACCATGCAGAAGGCGTTTTTCCGCAATGCGGTGGCTGCGGTGATCGCGGTCTTTCCGCTTTTGCGGTCGGAGGAAAAGTTTCATATAAAGAAGGGATGTGCACCGGACATCTTTTTCAGATGTCTGTTCGGCACCTCAGGCATGATCTGCAATTTTTATGCCATCGACCGGCTGGACATCGCGGATGCCAATATGTTAAACAAGCTCTCGCCGTTTTTTGCCGTGCTGTTATCCATCCCGCTGTTAAAGGAAATTCCGACACGGGTGGACTGGGCCTCGGTGATGCT
>CACZPL010000055.1 GCA_902783015.1 uncultured Lachnospiraceae bacterium | reverse complement strand
GCGCGGTACCTTTATCGGAATGAGCATGGATACCACCCGTGCGGATATGACGCAGGCCATGCTGGAGGGCGTTGCCTTCGGACTGCGGGATTCGCTGGAGGTTGCACGCGCAGCGGGGCTCGATATCAGGACCACGAAGATCTGCGGCGGCGGCGCAAAGAGCCCGCTTTGGAGAAAGATCATCGCCAACGTGATGAACGTGAATGTTCAGACCATCGAGAGCGAGGAGGGACCTGCACTCGGCGGCGCGCTGCTCGCGGCAGTCGGCTGCGGAGAGTTTGCGAATGTGGAGGAAGCATCCGCGGCTGTCGTGAAGGTAACCTCGACCGAGGCACCGGATCCGGAGCTCGTGAAACTATATGAAGAACGTTATCAAAAATGGAAAGCGATCTACCCGGCATTGAAAAATACATTTCGGGTTTTAAAGCAGTAGATAGGAGGAAACAGAAAATGAGCGAAATCTTTGCAGGTATCCCGCAGATCAAGTACGAGGGCGCATCCAGTACAAACCCTTACGCATTTAAGTACTATGACCCGGAAAAGGTTGTCATGGGCAAGAAGATGAAGGAGCACCTTCCCTTTGCCATGGCGTGGTGGCACAATATGTGCGCGGACGGTGTGGACATGTTCGGCCGCGGCACGGCAGACAAGCGCTTCGGTGCGGAAAAGACCGGTACCATGGAGCATGCAAAGGCCAAGGTGGATGCAGCAATCGAGTTTATGACGAAGCTCGGTATCGAGTATTACTGCTTCCACGATGTGGACCTGGTTCCCGAGTCGGACGATATCAACGAGACCAATGCGCGCCTTGATGAGATCACGGATTATATCCTTGAGAAGACAAAGGGTACCAATATCAAGTGTCTCTGGGGCACGGCTAATATGTTCGGCAATCCGCGGTTCATGAACGGCGCGGGAAGCACCAACGATGTAGATGTATATTGCTTTGCGGCAGCACAGGTAAAGAAGGCGATCGAGCTTACCGTAAAGCTCGGCGGACGCGGTTACGTGTTCTGGGGCGGCAGAGAGGGCTATGAGACCCTGCTCAACACCCAGGTGAAGTTCGAGCAGGAGAATATTGCAAACCTCATGCGCATGGCGCGCGATTACGGCCGTAGCATCGGCTTTACCGGAACCTTCCTGATCGAGCCCAAGCCGAAGGAGCCGATGAAGCACCAGTATGATTTCGACGCTGCGACGGCGATCGGTTTCTTAAAGGAATACGGCCTGGACAAGGATTTCAAGATGAACATCGAGGCAAACCATGCGACACTTGCCGGACACACCTTCCAGCATGAGCTTCGGATCAGCCGCATCAACGGCATGCTCGGATCCATCGACGCAAACCAGGGAGATGTGATGCTGGGCTGGGATACGGACTGCTTCCCGAGCAATGTGTACGACACAACACTTGCAATGTACGAGGTGTTAAAGAACGGCGGCTTAGACGGCGGATTTAACTTCGACTCCAAGAACCGCAGGCCTTCCAACACCTATGAGGATATGTTCCACGCGTTCATCCTCGGCATGGACTCTTTTGCATACGGTCTGATCAAGGCGGCTGCACTGATCGAGGACGGCAGGATCGAGGGATTCGTGAAGGAGAAGTACGCAAGCTTCGAGAGCGAACTCGGACAGAAGATCCGGAAGGGCGAGGCAACCTTAGAGGAGCTTGCCGCAAGGGCGGCGGAGCTAAAGGGTGTCAAGGCACCGCTCTCCGGCAGACAGGAGTATCTGGAAGGCATTTTGAACAATATCATACTTTCTTAAAAAAGTACCATAAAAGCTTTTTCCGTGTACGTATCTATGTCAGAACTTCAACACGAACGGTTGCAAGGTCGATGAAAAAGAGATATGCATATAGAATGCGAAACGGAGGAAGGAATATGAAAAAGAATACCATCGGAAAAAGAATCGGTACGGTAGCACTTGTTGCGGCTATGATGCTTGCCACAGCAGCCTGCGGCAGCTCCGAAAAGAGTTCGGACGATTCGCGAAAAGAATCCGCGAATAATCTGTTCGGCGCGGAAGCCACTACGACCGCCGCATTCTACGAGGAAGATTATGATCACGAGGATTACGAAGATTACGAAGGTGAATCTTCCGTTAGCGGTGTGACATCATCAAAACAGGCAATGGCTGCCGGTGCGACGGCAGACTATGCGGAGAATGAAGCTCCCACAGGAAGCGAGAGCGGCAACACGACGACAAGTCTCACCAAGATCGATGCCGACAAGCTTGTATACCGCTGCAATTTAAGCTTTGAGACAACGGAATACGACGCTTCCATCCAAAGGCTGCAGAGTCTGATCCGGCAGTACGGCGGATTCCTGGAATACGAAAACGTGAGCGAGAACGGCCCTTATGGAAAGGACGGAAGAAGCCTTTACAGCTACAACGCCACCATCCGCATCCCCTCGGCATCGTACTATGATTTTATCAACAACACGGGCGAAATCGGAGACTTAAAGAGCAAGAATCACAACGTGGAGAACCTCTCAGCGGAGTACACGGATCTTAACGCCCAGCTGGAGGTGCTCGAAGCAAAGCACGCCAGCTATCTCGAGATGATGAAGGAAGCAAAGAAGCTCGAGGATATGGAAAGCCTGCTCATGGTGGATGACCGCATCACGGAGGTCGAGATCGAGATCAACCGGATCAAGAGCCGCATGAACAGCATCAACAACGACGTAGCATACAGCTATATCTCCGTGCGGATCGATGAGGTAAAGGAATATGAGGAAGCTCCGGCGGAGGGCTTCGGAGACCGGGTCTCCAGAGGACTCCGTGACGGTTGGAGAGACTTCGTAGACGGACTCAAGGACTTTGTCGTAAACGTATCCGAGAATCTGCCGCGGATCATTATCGCGATCCTCATCATCGTGCTCGGCTACATCTTCGTCATCCGCAAGTTGCTCCGCCTGCTGGGCGTGCCCACAAGAAAGGAGCGCAAGGCAAGAAGAGAGGCAAAGAAGGCCGCAAATGCGGAGACGGAAAAGACCGCCGATGTACAGGCACCGCAGAACGAAACGGTACAGCCGGAGCCTGCGGAGGAAAAAGCCGAAAACAAATAGATACGGGATGGAACATAAAAAGCTGTCGGTCCGCTGACCGGCAGCTTTTTTATGTTTCATCTTGTTTGTCCGATAGTACAGGTCCATGCAGGACACGCTTAATCTCTGGTTTTTGCCCCCATCTGCTTGAGCGCTCTTTTGCGTTCGTACATCATCTGGTCGGCGCGTTTTAACAGATCGTGGAGCTGTTCGTCGGAGGGATCCAAAACCGCGTAGCCGATGGATACGACGACAGCGTCCTTCCTGATGTTTTCCTCCGCGGTGCGGTTGAACCGATCGATCACCGTCTGCATGGTATCGTAGCCCTCTCCCTGCAGCAGGACCGTAAACTCGTCTCCGCCGATCCGATACACGGAGCCATGGACAAAGAATCTGCTGATCAGATCACTGGCATCCCTGATCAGCTGATCGCCGGCCGCATGTCCGAGCGTGTCGTTGACATGCTTCAGACCGTTGATATCGCATACCACTATCGCAAGCTTGTCGATCTCGTGGGCCATGATCTTTGGGTTGAGCTCGAGCTCCGCCTCGGAGAAGGCGTGCTTGTTGCCGACACCGGTCAGGGAATCCGTCGTGGCCATGCTGCGGAGATTCCTGCTGTTTTCCTGCTCGGCTTCGAGCTTCTTTCGCGCGATGATCCTGGCCTCAAGCAGGAGGATGGAGGCGAAGACTGCGGTGACGATCAGGGTAAAGGTGAGCTGGTATTTGGTGATGGAGAGATTCTGTTCGCTGATGCTGTGAATCTGATCCCGGATCACGCTATCGCGGATCAGTACCACCAGCTCCCAACCGGTGTTTTGAACAGGCTCGTAACAGAGGGTTTCCTTTGTATCGCCGACGGTGAAGTTCAGACTGCCGGCCCGTTCCCGGGCAAAGTCGTCCACAAAGCGGAGCCAATCCTTCTCCGGGACAGAACCCTTTGTGATGTCAAAAATGTTTTTGTCGGATACGGCCGGTCCCAATTCCGTGCCGGAGAGATTGCCGCCGTTTTTGGAATACAGACCGAAGTTTGTGCTTTCCTGATCATCGTCAAAGGCAAGGAGATTCACGATATCCCGGATGTCAATCTGGACAAAGCAGGCCTTGATGGATTTGCCCATGGCCTTAAAGTCCGCCGGGATCGCGAGACAAAGCTGCTTGGAGGAACCGTAGAGATAGACCGTGCTGATCGTGCGTCCGTTAAGCTCGCCCTCCGCCAGGAACTCGTGCCTGCTTCCGCCGGTGTAGGTGGTGTACTGCGTATAGACCACATTGTCCTCGTCGACTAATGCGAAACGGCTCAAGGACAGCAGGGATTTGATCATGCCGATGGAGGACCGAAGCTCCTCCTGTGTCTCAATCTCTTCGTCCCGTATCACGTCGACGGCCTTTTCCATCTGGTCAAAGTTGTTGTTGATGAGGTTCGTGATGGTCCTGGCGCGACGATTGGCCATGGCATTGAGGTAAAAGGAGCTGACGGCCGAGACTGCCTCATCGGTTGCCTTTATGGTCTGCCTGGAGGCCCACAGGGTATTTAAGATCAGGATGACCGTGATGAGGGCACTGCCGATGGCGGCGGTTATCACAAATGTTCTGTTTGAGATGTTTTTCTTTGTCATGATATATCACCATAGAGCATTTCGAGCATCGTGGATGCGTCCTTCTGATAGATGATCGTCGTGGTCTCGTCCGTCTTCTCGGGGTATAATTCGCCGGGCAGGTTTCCGTCCGCGATCATGACCGCAACCTGTAAGGTGTTGAACCCGATGGAGTAGCAGTCCTGTACGCCGAGGCAGTAGATGACGCCGTCCTTCAGATAATGCAGAGCCTCCCGGTCGTGATCCATGCCGACGATGACCGCGTTGCTTCCCTTTTCGGTGACCGCTTTGGCGGCACCTACCGGGTTGCTCATGTTACAGCAGACGAGTCCGTCGAGATCCGGATGGTCCGCCAAGATCTTTGCCGTGAGATCGTAGGCGATATCGACGGAATCCATGTCATATTCGACGGCGACGATCTCCATATCCGGATAGGTCGCGATCGTATCCATCGCGCCCTTGGCGCGGTCCTCGTGGCAGGGAGCGCCCTTGCTCCCTACGAGGATGGCGATCTTACCCTTGTAATCAAGCTTTTTGCAAAGTGCCTCCGTCAGGAGGGCACCGTCCTCATAATTGTGGGTGTTGCCCACGTAGGCGATCCGTTTACAGCCCTCCGAAGCATCGGAGCTTGAAAACGTCATGACCTTACAGCCGGAATCGGAAAGCTCGTCGAGGAGCGGAGAGATAATGGCTTCATCCGCCACGTCCACACCGATGACATCGTAGCCGGCCTCCTTTGCCTGAAGCAGCCGGGCAGTCTGATCCTCGGCGGAGGCGGCGGGCGGAGCCATATATTCGTAGGTGACGGTGATCCCGTTCTCCAGGTACTGCCGCTGTGCATCCTCCATGCCGAGGGCTACGGCATCCCACCAGGGATGTACGGTCTTGTAGGTAAAGTAAAAATTGTAATGATCCTTCTTGGGGCGGTAGTCGTCCAGCCGGTGAACAAAATGTACCGCCTGAAGAGCGGCACTGTCCGTATCCGTGGCTTTTTGCTCCGTGACGTCAGCCGGTTTGCCTTGGCCTTTTCCTAAGGAACCGCAGGCACTTAAGAGGGCTGCAGCGGCGATCGTCATGACCGAAACCGCAAGAAGGGGAAGTATTCTTTTTCTGATCATAACCTTCCCTCCTGTTTATGAAATGACCGGAAGCGTGAAACGGCACGCCGGATATCCGGGGCTTTCCCGGAGTTTACCGTGTCTTTCGTTATCCTCCAAACTCATCTTTCTATTATGACAGATTTGGAGCAAAAAGAGAATAGGAAATTATAAAAAAAAGCATAAATCTCGTATAGAAACAGGTTGAAATCGGAGAACGGAATTGTTATATTAGCTTTGTTAATCTGATGGGCGGGAGAGCACAAAAGGATGAGTATTTTCAGAAAGTCTCCGATCGACGACAGGTCGGAGAGCAGGATGCATATTCGAATATCGACGGTTCATTTTATACCGATCAGTTTTTTGGTCCTGATCATCCTCGGAACGATTCTTTTGATGTTGCCGGCTGCCTCCGCTCCGGGATCGGAAACGGGCCTGGTCACTGCAACCTTCACCTCCACCACCTCCGTCTGCGTGACGGGACTCGTTGTGGTGGATACCTATGCGCACTGGAGCCACTTCGGACAGGCGGTAATCCTGGTCCTGGTACAGATCGGAGGACTCGGCGTGGTGGCGGTGGGCTCCATGATCATGCTGGTGGGGAGAAAAAAGTTTTCCCTCGGTGACAGGAAGTTGCTCGGGGATTCGCTGAATATCGAAAAAAACAGAGGACTGCTTCTGTTTCTGAAACGGATATTTCAGGGCGTTTTCTTTGTGGAGCTTACGGGCACCGTCCTCTATTCGGTGAAATTCGTGCCGCTTCTGGGCGTGAAAAACGGCTTGTGGGCCTCGCTGTTTCAGGCAGTGTCCGCCTTTTGCAACGCGGGAATGGACGTGGTCGGGAACAACAGCATGATCGACTTTCAGGGCTCCTATTATCTGATGGGGGTGACCATGGCCCTGATCATACTCGGCGGACTGGGCTTTGTGGTCTGGTTTGATCTGATCGACGGGATCCGGGACGGGATCAAAAACCGTCGCTCGCCGGGCAAGATCCTGTCCCATCTTCCGGTTCACAGCAAGCTGGTACTGCTTATGACCTTGATCCTCTTAACCGGAGGGGCTCTGTGCGTGCTTGCGGCGGAGTATCACAATCCGGACACCATCGGGAATATGCCGCTTCCGGAAAAGATCTTAAACAGCCTCTTTCAATCCGTGACCTTCCGTACGGCCGGCTTTGCCTCGGTCCCGCAGGAACGCCTCACGGAGATCTCGTGCTTTGTCGGATATGTACTCATGTTTATCGGAGGATCCCCGGTGGGCACGGCGGGAGGTGTGAAGACCGTCACCTTTTTCCTGGTGTTTATGAATGCGCTTTCCTACGTCCGAGGGAAAAAGGAAAACGTGATCTTTCGCAGACGGGTCTCGGAGGAATTGATGCGCAAAGCGGCTGCGGTGGTCTTCGTCAGTTTTATGGCCGTGTCTGTCATGACGATCCTGCTGATGTCCCGGGGCGGCATCGCTCTTACGGATGCCCTGTATGAGGTGGTGAGTGCACTCGCCACGGTCGGCCTCTCCAGAGGGCTGACTCCGTCTCTGGATGTGGTGGGCAGGATCATCATTATCGTATGCATGTATCTCGGCAGGATCGGTCCGATCTCCATGGCGCTCTTTTTTACGAAGGGCGGAGGCAACGACAACAAGATCCGCCACGCGGAAGGAACTTTTTATGTAGGATAGAAATAGGAGGAAAAACTCGTGAAAAAATCGATCGCCGTGCTGGGACTCGGAAAATACGGAAAAAGCATCTCGGAAAATCTGTATCGGATGGGAGCGGATGTGCTCGCGGTGGACAATGACGAGGAGGTCATCAGTGAGTTTGCCGAAAAGTGCACCTCTGCGGTCTGCGCCAACCTGACCCATGAGGATGAGGTGACCGCGCTGGGACTGAAAAATATGGATATCGTGGTGGTCGCCATGGGACGAAACCTGGCAGCGAGTATCCTGTCCATCGCCGTGGCAAAGGAGCAGGGCGTGCCCCTCGTTGTGGCAAAGTCCTCCTCCGACCGTATGTCCGCCATCCTCCTGAAGGTGGGAGCGGACAAGATCCTCGACCCGGAAGGGGAGGGAGGATTGAGGTCGGCGAAGATCCTGCTGTCCTCCTCCTTCAAGGACTTTTTCCGCTTGGACGACAATATGTATATGATCGAGATGGAGCCGAAAAAAGAGTGGATCGGGAAAAACCTGATCGATCTCGGACTGCGGAAGGCCTGGAACTTAAATGTGGTGGCAGTCAGAAAACGCGGCGAGCTGTGGCATTTTGTGGATCCGAAGGAACCCTTTTCCGAGGACAGCCTGCTCCTCATCGTCATGGAAAAGAAGCATATGAAAAAGTGGCAATAGCGATGAAAAAAGCGGGAATCGAGCGGGGTGCGATTACATCCTGCCCGATTCCCGTGAAATTTATGCGATCCGTGCGGAGCGGTTCACATCTTCCATGGATGCGATCTCACCGTCCACGATGCGGATGAGTCGGGTGCCGTATTTGGCGGCCTCCTCCGAGTGTGTTACCTGCACGATCGTCTTTTTGTACTTGCGATTGATATCCTTAAAGAGCTGCATGATCTTCATGCCGGTTTTCGAATCGAGGTTTCCGATGGGCTCATCTAAGAAGATGATATCCGGATCAAACACGAGGGATCTTGCAATGGCAACCCTCTGCTGCTGTCCGCCGGAGAGCTCCCGCGGGGTCAGCTTGCGCTTATCCTTCATGCCGATGATCTCCAGACATTCATTGATCTTATCCCGGTAGGCGCCGAGCTTCTTACCGCTCAGCATCAGGGGGAGCGCGATATTGTCCTCCACATTCAGGTTCGGCACCAGGTTGTAAAACTGGAACACAAAACCGATCTCCTCGTTGCGCATGCGGCAGAGCTTTTTGTCGGACAGCTCGGAGAGATCCGTCCCGTTGATCCGCACGCTGCCGGCGGTCGGCTGATCCAAGCCGCCCAAGAGGTAGAGCAGTGTGGACTTGCCGCTTCCCGAGGGGCCCATGATGGACACGAAATCTCCCTGTTCCACCGTAAAGCTGATGTTTTTCAAAACTGCCGTGATCTCCTTGCCGTTTGTAAAGGATTTATTGATATTCTTAACTTCGATCGTATTCATGATTTTTCCTCCCGTTTCATTTCTTTTATCATTCATATTTAAGTTCCTGCACGATACTGAGCTTTCGGCTCTTTCCCATGGTGGAGAGCGAAGCCACAAACACGATGGCAGCCACCGCCAGAGAAAACTTCGGCAATGTTGCCCAGCTTAATCTGGTCACCATGGGGATCCCCAAGAAGTAGGTGCATCCCGTGAAAAGGTCTGTGAGTAACAGCATGAAGGGTGTGGTGATGATCACACTGATGAGCACGCTGAACATGCTCTCCAACAGGATCATGTTTCTTCTTTGCTTTTTTGTCATGCCCGTGGAGCTCATGACCGCAAATTCCTTCTTGCGCTGATGGAAGCTGATGGTGATGTTGTTGAACACGCCGATGGAGGCTATGATCAGGGCCAGGTAGGAGAAGACCGACATGATGTTTACAATCATGGCGTTTTGCTCATTGTTGGTCCGGCAATCCTCATCCTTGGTGCTGTAGGTGGCACCCAGAGAGGAAATATAGCTCTTAAAGTCCTGTTCCACGTCTTCGGCGGATCTGCTGCCGTCAAGCGAAAAGGCGATGTTGCTCGCGTCCTTCATATTGAATACGCGCTTTGCACATGATTTGTCTATTATAATAGACAGTCCGTTGTTGTAGACCTTACCGTCATACACACCGGCTACCCGAAAGCTTTCCTTGCGGGAGTTTACCTCCAGAGTCACCGTGTCGCCCTTGCCTTTGTCTATGGCCTTTGAGATTTTGCTTGTGATAAATACCGCGTTGTCGGTGGATGTTGCAAACTCTTTGTAATCATTTCCCTCTGCCGAGATGAGGGGCGTATAACCGTCCAAGTATCTGCCGTAGGGCAGGATATCAGTCGCTGTCAGGACGATGAACTCACCGTCAAGTTTTCCCTCCGCATTTCCGACGGTGACGATGGAATCCCTGTCTATACCGGAAATGTTCCGAAGCTTGTCTGTGATCAGCTCCGTGGTGGATTCCTCACCGATGCCCGGCCGGATATTACCGATATTGTAATCGTAGCTCATGGAATCGTAGGCCCCGGTGACCAGTTCCGTCATGCTCACACCGAAGGATGAGATGAGCAGTACCGCCGAAAGGGATACCACGATGAGGACGATATTGCTCCGCAGGAGCTTGGAGGTCCTTATATTGTTCATGGTAAGGTAGACGGTAGTGTTGGCTTTGAACAGGCGGCACAGCAGTCCCGCTAAGAACTTGACCAAAGCGGGGGTGACCAGGATGAGACCGGCAAAGGCGGTCACGGTCGCGATCAAGGAGGCTGCGCTTTCCGACCCGTTGTTTGTAAGGGCGATCCCTACGGAGAAGATCAGCATGAGTCCGCCTGCGATCACCTTGAAGTGTCTGCTTTTTGGCTTTGCCTCCGCACGGTTTAAGATCACATCCTTTACCTCGTATTTCCGGATGGATCTGACCGGCGCATAGGCCGAGATCACCGAGAGAATGAGAGCAAACAGGAAGCCGGCGACGATATGGATCGGATTGATACGGAAGGGAGTGTAGATCCCGTATTCCGCAAGCGGTGAGACCATGCGTCCGATGAAAAAGAGCAGGACCTCGCCGAGAGCACAGCCCGCGGCACCGCCGAACACGGCGTACATTGTGCTTTCGAGCAGTACGATCCCTTCAATCTTCCTTTTGGTGGCGCCCTGACTCATAAAGGTGCCGAGCACCGTGATACGCTCCGTCATAATGAGCTTGAACACGCCCTTGATTATGATGGCGCTTACCACCACCACGATGGCAAGCATGGCGTAGAGCAGTGCGGTGATGGAGGAGTCCACCACGAGCTCGCCCTGCAGGCTGTAGGCATTTAGTTCCGGATAGGTTTCGTTGAATTCATTTAAGTAATCCTTCAGATCGCCTTCCTTTAAGTCGGCAGAGATATAGTTATATTTTCCATCCGCCTGCATCATGCTGTTTAAGTATTCGTAGGGGATGATCAGATTGAACTGACTTGTAGTGTCGGCGTAGAAGAGACCGTCGTTTACGGCGATCGCTTTTATCCTAAACTCAATGGGCTCGCCCGAGATGTACAGCTTCAGGGTGCTTCCGGCGGACAGCTTCAGTTCCGTGGCGATCCGCTCGGAGATGATACAGTCCGGTGCGGTTGTCTGCGCAGCTGCTTTCCGATAGGTGCCGAGGAAGCTTGCGTTTCCTTCCTTCATCTTGCCGGAAAAGCTTTCGCGTCCGTGCAGGCTGACATAACGGAGCTTGTCTGCCTCGTTCATCACGCCCATGCTGTTTAACTCGCAGGTGATGTTTTCAAGTTTGTCCGAGTTAAAATCGTTCGGTGAGATAAACGGATCATCCTGTGCGGAAACGATCCCCATATCCGCTCCGTTTGCCATT
>CACZPL010000054.1 GCA_902783015.1 uncultured Lachnospiraceae bacterium | reverse complement strand
TCCTCCATCAGATTGCCGTCAAATACCTGATCACCGTTTTTCACGCGCACGGTCTCGGAATGAGCGACCAGTCTGCTGATGCCAAGCGCACCTGCCGCACGGGATGTCGCCACATTTCTGGAGGACATCGGGCTTCCGGGATCGATCTTGGCACTTCCGGTACAGATCTCAAATTGATTCAGCTTATAGACATAATCCGTAAAGATCCTGCTCGCCAGCTCCCTCAGCTTATTCAGCGTGGCCTCCGGAAGCTTTCCGTTCGCAACATTGATCTTCCTCTTTGAAGAAAAACTGTTCAAAGCCGCAACAATGGTATTGTTTCTCAGGGCTTCCATCACCAGACACAGCTTCGGAGCCGGTACGACAACCGGTTCATTTGTCTCGGTATCGAAGGTTTTAACCGGCTTTGTCATCGCATCGTAGGTCTTGGTAAACTTTTTGCTCTCCTTGTCCTTGCTGCCGAAGCACGCTATTTTAAAGAACTCCGCCGTGCTTTCCCGGTTGCTCATACCGGGCTTTGCAAAACCCGTCATGGGCTTTGTAAAGATGCCATACAGATAGGTTTCATTTCCCTCAAATGTCTTGTAGTCCTGCTTCAGAAGCTTTTCCATAAATGTTTCGAAAAGATCGATAAGCTCCTTTTCGGGCCCGGAAAGATTCTCGCCCAGTTCCTTTATATACCGATTCATATGATCACGGCCGCAGACATAGAAGGTATCCTGCCGGGTCATAAACAGTTTCTCCTCAGGCTTTAAGTAAAATACCTTGCCGCCCTTTCCGGTCACCTTGAACACGTCTGACGTTCCGCCGCCCAGATTCTTCTCTCCGGTCACATCATAAACGGTTTTCACACCTTTTCTGATGATATCGTTCCAGGTTGTGTTCTTCTTGTAGGTCTGATTTCCGTTCACAAACTCGGAGATCATGTTGGTGAAATACTTCTGTTCCCCGGCGATCCGATCAAAGCACTGAAACAGTGCGGGATTCTTTTCCCTCGTCGCCTTTTTCTTTTTTGCATAGGCCGCAACGGAGGCCTTCAGGGTCTCGTAAAACTTCAGGAAGAGCAAGCCGGTATTCGTCACCTCATTGCGGAAATCTTCCTCTGCCTTTCTGTGTGCGGCAAGGGCTTCCGGATCGTTTTCGTTTCCTCGAAATACCGGGCGCTGCGGGAGTACAAACCCCTTAAAGTTTTTCAACGGGACGTAGGCTTTTTTGATTTCCGTCGCATCCTGCGGGATCATGCCCTCGATCTCATCCACGGGCTCGATTCTTTTCGCATTCTCCATGATCGCAAAAAGCGGGTTCTTTAAGAAACTGTCTTTTCCCCAATCCTCCATCTGCTTCTTGAACTGATCGGCGGATTTATTTGTGTTCTTATTGTACTTTTCCTTGATGTTGTCCCAGACCCTTGCGTTGCTATCGTACTTTTCTTTACCGTTTCCGAGATCGTTTAGATACTTTCTTCCGATCTTTTCCTGAAAGACCTCCATTCGGCAATGGCGCCGGTCACGGCTGAGCGAGGAAGCGGAAAACAGAGCGGACTGGACATTTTCCATGAGCATCAGCTTTCGATACACGGTGGGGTTTTCATTGACTGCAACGATCTCCGGGTCGTCCGGATTCTGCTTCTTTTCCTCCTCGTAGGCTTCCGTAAGTTTTTCACGCTCGCTTTTTATGATGTCATAGTACGCCTTGATCAAATCCTCACTTGCATATTCCGAGATCAGCCTGCTCTGGATTTCATTGATGAAATCGCTTGCCGCAGCCCTTCCTCCAAGCTTTTCCTCATACTGGATCGTAACCTCTCCGAGTCCTCCGATGATCAGCAGACGTTCCTTCGGATCCCGCGTGCTTTCCATGCTCTTTTTGACCTTGCTGTACAGCTGATGATATTCCTTCAGCTGATCTGACTGCTGTTCGGCGTCGATCTCCTCGACAAAATAGTTATTGTCCTTTAAAATACTCTTATAAAATCCGTTTCGGGCATCCGTGATGCGGTTTTTCACCACTGCAAGATTATCCGGATCTTTCCACATCTCGTTGTCCAAAATCCGGGAAGGTCCGTTGATCGCTTCGCTCTCCTTCATGGAGCGCACACGGTTTTTCAAATAGCTCAAGCGTTTGGAGAAGGCTTCCCGCTGCTTGCCGGACAGCATCTCACCGCCCACATATTCCAGATCCTTGTCATCGAGCTCCAGGATGGTATTCGCCATCTGCTCACTGATCATAAAATCATCCTTATCCATGAGCTTTTCCACAGTTCCCGTGTTATCCTCGGTGGAAAACGCATTCAGATTTGCATCCAGATACGCACCGACCACCTGGTATACCGTCTGGCCGGAGAACTCGGACTTCTGGAAGATCATAATGATATCCGTCTCAGGGTTCAGGTTCTTGCCGCCCATCAGAAGGTGGAACATTCTCGCATCGGAGATCTGCCTTAACGCATCCGCGGTATAGCTGACCTGATACGGTCTGTTTCCCTGCACTTCCCGGATGGAGGAAAGATCCATGTTATTATCGGCAAAGCCCTCCAGCTTCATGCCGTAATGTACGTGGTCCTGCGCATCCTTCGCGGTCACAAGATCTGCCCGTCGCACGATCCCATCCATACCGATAAACTTCGCAAACCGGGAAGCACATACATTTTCCTTAACGCGATCCGAAAGAGAAGCACTGCGCGCATCCACATAATAATCGTCGGTGATATTTGCATCCGTGTCTTTTTTCCCCCCGATATAAAAGCTGTTCTCTTTCCTGAAGGCATTCAGCTTCCAATTTTCTTTTACCGCCTGATAATCCCGCAGTGCACTGGAGATCGCGGTTCCCACCAGCTCACCTTGCACGCGGTCCTGAAAGGCCTCCTTATCCTTGGCGAGCCCCGACAGACAGTTTACCTCCGTCTGTGCCATCTTTCTCAGGCCTTCCACCATTTTTCTGCGGCGGCGGGCCTTGCCGAAAAAGTAAAACTTCGCGGTCCATTTTTCTTCGAGGTAATGGTCACAGGCCCGAATCAGGTTGTTGTAGTGATCCTTCAATTCCGTGATCTGGTTACGAAATTCCTCGTGATTTGCGCTCATATGTGCCGCCAGCACGCCTGTCACGTTGGTGAGCTCCCGCTTTACCGCAGTCATCTCGTCACTGTCCGGGTTGTTTCTTCCCTTGGAATCGTTTAAGATGCGCTGACTGTCCGACATGCGCTTGTCGAATATAGTGCGCGTCTGCTGCTCCTGCTGATGTTCGTTTATATGCCGTTCTTCGTGATGTTGCTGAATGTTTACTTGTTCGTCCATAGTAACCTCCGATTCTCAATATAATTTACCAGCAGTATATAAAACAAAAAGTCACAATTCCTGCACAAAAAGGGACACGGGGACGGTTCTTTCATCAGTCGTAGAACGACTTCTGAACGAACTTGTTGTTTCCGGCGTGGTTGCTTCCGGCTTTCCTGGAAGAATTCGTTAAGTTCCTCGAAGTATTGATTCCTCTGTTGAGCATTTCTTTCGTATCCTCATCCCAGGTCTTATCGTTTTTGTCGATGCCTTTTTTCCTCTGCTCCAAGGTAAGCTTATCATACCCTTCCCGCAGCTTCTTGTTCATGTCATAGATTCCTCTGCTCTTTAAGCTGTCAAGATACTTTTTCTTTTCTTCCTCGGTATACATCTTGATATCGCAATTTTCTGTGTCACGAAAGATCATATAATCCGGTACAAAGTTATTATAGAAAGTTTCAATCCCCATGTGCTTATACCAGTAATCCTTCCCCTCCCATGAATCTTCTTCTCCCGGGGCATAAATCTTTTTATGCAGCATCGACATGTCAAAGGTTTCCATGCTATGCTCCCTATTTGAATTATCCTTTGCGAGACTCTCATATTCTTTATCCGCTTCCAACTGATCGAGCTTCTCGTCGAGCTCATAAATCTGCTTTTCAAGCATCTCCATGGAGGTTTTTTGCTCCTTTTTATCCTGGGAATGCTCCGGCGCCGCTTCGTAGCGCTGTCTTGCGCCCTCAAGTGCCAGATTTAAACTCTGCTTTTTCGCCTGTGCTTTGCCGATAGCGTCGTCGATCTTTGCGATCTTTTGTTCCTGGATAGCCTCAAATTTCGCCATCGCTCGATCATCGGTCTGAAGCGGTCCCGCAACCTGCACTTTTATCTGATTGATCATGATCATAAGCGCGCCCGCAGACATACAAACCGGATCGAAATCATCCATATGTCCGTAATAATCCTTCTTGAAGGTTTTCATAAACTGAAGCGGCCCTTCATTCTGCAGATTCGTGCTGGCGGTAGCCTGGGTGATGATCTTTCTGCGGAATTTCTCGTTTGACAGCAACTTTACCAAGTCCTCCGGATGTAAAAACGGTGCCGCGCTACCCAAAACATTCATCACCCACTTGGAACCGGCATAGATCTGTTCTATATAAGTCTTGTATTCGGAGAGGAACATCTCCTCCGCAGCCGCCTGCTCCTCCTCGGAAAACTGGCCGAAGGCCGGTTCCATGTACGAATGCAGCATATTCTCGATAAACTCCAGGTTCTCTTCATCCGTCATATGCTCCCCGCTGCCCATGGTGAGAAGGTACTGCGACCTGTTCAGGCTGTCACCGGCATGAAAATTGCTAAGACGCTTTGATTTCACGCCCGGATCGTTGCTCGTGGCGATCTTTTTATCATCCTTAAGCTTAAAAAACTTTCTCACACGCTTTCTGTATTTCGGATCTCTCTGTTCCAGATTCGCCATCAACGTACTATTCTCGCCTATATACGAATCATACATCAGCGCCCTGGCTGTAAGCTTTGTGTTGGCAAGCTTATCTAAATCCACAATCTCGTCATCATTCGGCACGCAGTCCTTTTCAAATTCCAGTGTATAGAGCATGTTGTCCGTATAGGTTCTTCTGTTCTTTTCAAGGATTTTGTACTCTTTCTGAACTGCGGCGGCATCAAGATCCATGTACCCGGTTTTCTCAAGCTCCTTTATAGTCTGAAGCTCCGCCCAATCCGCGGGATCTGCCGACATTCTGCGTCCCATATCATCATCCCGCACGCTGCGCTTATTTCTCGCGGTCAGGGATACCGGATGTGCCGCGATATGCTCTTTCCCCGTCCTTTTTTCCGTTGCCATTTGGAGGTTCTTCCCCAAATAGAAGCTGGTCCGAAGCAGCCTTGCCAGATACTTTTTCGCAGGCGTATCGTGCACATCCGTCTCCATGGAAAGCTCATCGTTGTAGTGCGTCTTGTAGTATTCGTTTGTCACGATCAGCTTGCGCACACGATAAAGATCCGACACTGCGGTCAGATAATCCAGCTGTTTTCTAAATGCCCTCCTGTTTTCCAGGCTCTTCTCAAAGTCCGGATGCTCCGCTGACATGCGGCGGTAGATATCCACAAGCTTTCTGTTCTTTTCCAGGACGGTCTGACAGTCCGCAAGCTGTGCATCATCGAACAGGTTGATCCCGCTTACATCGATCTTCATGATGGCCTTCACGGTCTCGTTTAAGATCTGAGCATGACCGGCCTTGCGGCTTTCCTCATGCTCCTTCTTTTTCTCCGCGCGCACGGATTCGTATCTTCTCTCTATCATATCCGCGTGGTCCTGCATCTTGTCGCGCAATTCCGTATGTTCTGCCAGCTTTGCCTCTGCCTTATCCAGATCCGCCTGTTTTTTGTTCCGTTTTTCTTTCGTCTTTGCAAGATCCTCCAATTCTTTTTGGATCTTATTTACCTTATTTTCGGAGTCGGCAATGTCCTTTTTCTTCTGCGCGATATCAACCTCATACGGCTTCAGCATCTCCGCGACCAGCTTCTTCATATCCTTAAGATCAGCCTTGTCGACTCTCAGATGCTCTTTCTTCACCCGCAGGACTTTTTTCAGCTCCGCATCGAGGGCTGCATCCTCTGTCCCGAAGGATTTGATCTTTTTCTCGAGATTTTTGATCTCCTTTTCCGTATCGGTAACCTTCTTTTCCTTTGCCTCCACGGCTTTCTTATGCGAACTTACAATATCCTCAATGTTTTTGAGCATGGTCCTCGCTTCGTTCAAACTGACCGTCTCATTGCGAAGCTGCTCCTCATTGTCCGCCTTTTTCTCGTTCCCCTTTGCTATTTCCCGGTCAAGCTTTTCGATTTCCGTCCGAAGATCATTGACTGATTTCTCGGTGCTTTTAACGGTTGCTTTTTCCTTTTCAAGATCCACGGTATAAGCCCCCTGGAGCTGGTCCTCCTTGATGGCAAGGATCCTGTCCTCGAGCTGTTTCTTCTCTCTCTCCGTGAGAGGTTCCTTCTTTATGGTCTTCTTTCCGTCCACACCGACAACTTCTATCGGCTTTCCCTCCTCGATCATCTTCTCATATGTCTCGATCGTCGACAGGGCGGACCTCCGGTTTGCCTCCTTCGTGACGGCCTCCGCCGTATCCACGCCGGACATCTGCTCCGTCAAGGTTTCCATGCGCGCCTTGATCTGCTCCTCGGTCTCGTTTTCCTCTCCGAGAAGCATGGCAAGCTCCGACACATCCTTTGCCTGCTGTGTCGTCATGTTAAAACGCTGTGTTTTTTCCATATTGCGGCGCAGCTTGGCACGCAGATCGCGCTCTTTCAATTCCTTTTCCTCAAAGGCTGCCATCTTGCTCGCGTTCTGATTCTTTCTGTAAAGACGGGAATTTACATTCTTGATCTTGCTCTCTCTGGATTTAAAGAGGCTCTTTTCCTGGAACTTCTCCTTGTTGTACTCACCGTAGAGTTCCTCATCCTTGGGCACGACGAGTTCCTTGCCCCCCTGTACCAAAGCCTGCTGGGCATCCATCCGAATCTTGTTCTCTACATCCCGGTCAAGGTTGAAGCGCTGCTCCGCAGACCTGTTTTTCATGATGTTCAGGTTTTCCTGCGGCTGGACGGGGCCTGCCTCCTTGACCTTATTGATCTCCTCAAAGCCAAACTTTTCCTGAATCTTTTCAAGACTCGTTTGTTCCTCTTCATTTAAACGCAAAAAATATTCGTCCATGATGGTTCCTCCCTATCACCTGTAATTTTTCACATCTTACGTCAGAAAATGTCACAAAACCTGCACATTTATTTCTCTTCCACACGCAAGTCTCAAAAAAAGGGCACCAAAAAAGTGCCCTTAAAAATCTATACCGCGTTCACAGGCTGTCCCGTACTGTTTTTTGGACGCACCCGCCAGCTTGGAAAAAATATTTTCCGACGCTTTGCTCGCCGTATTCACATAGAAGATCACGGCAACATCATGCACGTTGACCGTCTCCTGATAAGCATAGTCAAACATGGCCACCATGGCCTTCTTGGATACCATATCCTTGTCGAGCAGACAGAAATAATCCATATAGACTCCGTCTAACCGTTTAGACATGAGAAGGCAGCCCGCGACCTCACCCTTACCGTTGTAGTAAAGGCAGCTCACGTCCCTGTCGTAACGTTTCATATCTCCGGGATCCAAGAATATGGGCTCAAAGTCTTCTCCGTCGCTTTGGACTTCGTTTTGAAGCGCGTGCGCTTCCCCCTCCGCAAGGAGTCTCTCCCGCAGAAGATTCCATTTGGTATCCGTGATCTCACGAAGCGGCACGATCTTTGCCGGAGTCGGGAGCTTGCCCACATCCGGCAGATTGCGGCCGAGCTTCACGATCTTGACCGCGTAAACCTCCGAAGAATCGCGCATCGAAAAACCGTTTTTCTCAAAAAACACATCCAGCGGTCTCGAATAGTCCACTATCTTTTCGATCTGCTTTTGGTCCTCGAGTTTTTTTACATAGGATGCGGTGATCCTGTCCGCCAAAAGCGCCTGCGACATGGTCACAAGCATATTCAGCATGGCACTTCCGATCCC
>CACZPL010000053.1 GCA_902783015.1 uncultured Lachnospiraceae bacterium | reverse complement strand
AAGATGTTTCCGGAGTCACTTGGCTGACTGCCGCCACCGATGCTGATTCGCCCTCCGTGGCTCAGCAGCATCTCGCTCGGCATCCGTGCCTCGCGTGGCTGCGGATCTTAGAAACATCTAAGAAATCACTAGCCTCGTTCATAGTCGTTTGAATAATACCGTGTAACACCATCACCTGTTTACGGAAGTATGAGCATATATCAGATCACACCACACAGCGGACATGTCCGGCGTCTGCCGAAGCATACATTGGGAGCAATATATTAGTTCATCTTAGCATCCCGTCAGTTTCAGCAACGCGAGGCATGGATGCCGAGCGAGTCACTGCTGAGGCAAGGAGGCCGAATCAGTGACGGTTGTGTGACTGGCCAAGCATTATAATCGGGATGGTTAGATGAACTTATATTGCGGACAGCAGTATGCAAGGCAGATGACCGGGCATGAACGCGTGACTGTTAAGACAATTATAAAAGCATTTTCAGGAGGAAGAAATGGAAACAGTATATGAATTCACCCTTCCCAAGGGGTACATCGATGCAAACGGAGACATTCACAGAAACGGAAAGATGCGCCTGGCAACGGCCGGTGACGAGATCAGTGCCACAAGAGATCCGAGAGTTTTATCGAATCCGTCGTATCTGACGATCGTGATCCTCTCGAGGGTTGTGACGGAGCTTGAGGGTGTTCAGACCATCAGCGCCACATTGATCGAGCGCCTCTTTACCGCAGACCTTGCATTCCTTCAGGATATGTACCAGCGGATCAACGATATCGAGCCCCCCGCTATGCAGGTGGTGTGCCCGGATTGCGGAAAGACCTTTGAGGTACCGCTAAATTTTACCATCGGGGAATAAGCCTGTATCCGGAGGATGAACTATACAGAGAGATGGCCTTCATCTCATACTATTTCCACTGGAGTGAGAAAGAGGTCATGATGATGGAGCACGCGGAGCGGCGACGCTGGTGCAGCCAGATCTCGAGCATCAACCAAAGCTTAAACCCCGCAGATAGCAAGAAAGAGAAGAGTATTCTTGATATGAAACCCACGAATATGAGGTAAACGCTTATGGCAGACATTGATTATTCCGGTAATTTAAAAACCAGATCAAATTTGATCCATCCCACGGTCAATTTTAACTTTATGTTAAGGGTCGAGGGACTTTATGATGTTCCGTGCAGAAAGATCCACGTAATCCGCAAGGATAACGAGTACGACTCCATTCAGGAGGGCGGTGTGAACGACTTCGTTCACCTGATCAGAAAGCCCATCTCGCAGCCGTTCAAGCTGGAGATCGAGCGCTACGTGGGTGAGGAGTTTTACGACCCTCTGTCTCTCGGAACCAAGCTTATGTTCCCGCTGTTCCTAAACGTGGGACGCTATTTGAACCCGGCCTTCTTCATGCCGGACAGACAGTATATCTTTACTGACTGTGAGGTTATGGGCAAGCAGTACGGCGAGATGGATGCGGAGCGTTCCGGGCTGCTGACCGAGACCACGACCATCGCCTTTTCACGGTTCTTCGTGATCGACAGTCCCTTTGCGGAGGAGAAGCCGCTCTGGCAGTTCGAGGGCTACGCAAAGGAAGGCAACGGCGAGACCAACAGAAATACAAGCCGCATCCGCTCCGAGCTCACCAAGGAGCAGATGGCAAAGAGGACACAGCGCTGGAGTATGGCGCAGAACCACGGCGGCAACGAGACGAGAAAGGACAAGTCCATCAGCTCGCGTCAGAATCTGCTGCTTAAGGGCGAGCTCGACAAGTCCATGCAGGATATGTGGGACAAGGCAAAGCAGTGGGACTTCGACGACGCGGGCTCCACGCTCGGCAACAAGCAGACCTCTGCCGTCACTCCGGAAATGAAGGGTTACAAGAACGATACGGAAGCCACCATGGCCGCAAATGCCATTCAGTGGGGATTCGATACAGAGAGCAAAACGAACTTCGCAGGCATCGGGGATTCCGCCCGTGCCAACGTGGTTCCGGTGTACGACCGCTCCGGCACGGAGATCGGCAAGGCCGGTCACGGGATCGAGGAGGTTCGGTCCGAGGAGATGCAGAAAAATGCGGCTCTTTGGGAGTTTGATACCGTGAACAACAAAGAGGGCAAGGGTACCGCCTCAAGGCAGAGCAACAAAAAGATGCTCAACGAAAAGGGCGAGTACGTGGACACCGGGATCGGATACGAAAAAGGAACCAAGCAGGATTTTGCAAAGAAGGCAAACCTCTGGTCCTTCTCCGGTAACAAGCCTACCGGACGTGGCAAGAAGAGCCGCGTAAACTACGAGGATTACGCGAAGGCACACAGTGAGGGTAAAGCAGGAGGAAGCGGCGTCGGCGTGAAGGAACTCACACGAGCCGAGATGGAAAAGAAGGCGCACCTTTGGCCAAAGCAAAAGAGCGCAAAGCAGATCGCGGATTTCCTGTCAAAAAATAAAGAAAAGTCATGACACGGTCATGATCCGGAATAGAAGACAATGTTAAAGATCAAGGCACCCATCGAATTAAAATGTAATACGGATGTGACGAGCGTGGGCGACGCTTTCGGCGAGAAGCTGCGCGGAAACTACGGCGTCATGGGTGCGGGCCTTTACCCGGAGGAGCTGATGCATTTGGTCAGCCGTCCGCCGGAGATCTACCTGGGCGAGGGCGGGATCACCAACCTCGTAAACGAGGCCAATATCGAGAACCGGCAGGTCAACAAGGTCGAGATCATCAACAACTTTTTAAACCGCGTGCTGGTAAACGCGGAGGCGGATCTCACCTACCAGGACCGCGTATTTATCACGAATGTGTTAAACCAGCTTGGCATAAAGGACGAAAAGCACTTTATGCAGCAGGTGCAGAACATCAAGAATGAGATCAACAATACCAACGAGCTGGTCAACCTCTATTGGAACAATGTGACCCGTCTCGAGAACCTGGTCAGCGAGTACCGGGAGGAGGCGGGAAGCACCGAGGTAACGAATGAGGGCGACACCAACGTCACGGAGCTTCACCTGCATGAGGACATCATGAACCGGCTGATGACCGGTGCGGTGTACCAGATCGTTGAAAACTTTAACAAGAACACTGCCGGTGACACCTTCATCACGAATGAGGAGTACAGGCTTTCCGAGCAAAACCGCATCACGCAGAACATCCTCTTAAACAGGTTGCAAAATGTGGTTCGTCACGAGGAGATGCCGCTTACTTTCCGGCATGAGAATATTTTTGAGGAGACCATATACGGCGACACCGCCGTGACGGAGGAGAGCATCAACACCAAGATCAACTCCGCGGTGCTCTTAAACCTGATCGACAACCTCTACCAGTCCAGGCACGAGACCATGAGCCGGGGCGGCGACAAGACCTACCGCATGGAAAGCGCCTTCTACGAGGGAGCCGACAATACCATCAACCGCATCACGCAGAACGTGGAACAGCGTTTCGTGTACGCGGGTAATGTGGAAAACACCTCGGAGCGCGTAGAGGAGCTCTCCGAAGAGATCAACATCGTAAACAATATCCTGTCCGAGAGCCGCACGGAAATGCTGAAGGCCTTGACGGACGCGGATTACAGACAATACAGAAGCACCACCTATCAGGGTGGTGACACGCAGAACTTAACCTACACCGGCGCGAGCATCACACAGCGCACGGATACGACGGTGCAGGGTGACAACATCAATATCGCGGGTGACAATTTCAACTTCGGGGATCAGTTCACAAGCGAGGGAGACCTTCTTGTTCATGCGGAGGGCGACACCACGCAGGTGGATGCAAACACCACCGAGATACAGAACATCAACGAGGAACTGAAACTGATCAACGAGCAGAACCTGATCAGGCAACAGGAGTTCCGGACGAACCTGAACCGTGTCTCCCAGACCTTTGAGAGCAAGCCGGCGGAGATTTCCGCAAAGCGCGCCGTGACAGACAGCCTGCTCGCGTTAGAGCATCCCGGAGAGTTTCTCCGTAAGGTTCGCGCCGAAGAGGAGGAAAAGGCATCGGAGGTGCAGTCCCAGGAGGAGGCGGTACTTAACCTTCTGCCCGAACGGGAGCGCGAGACCACCCGTTTACTCAAGGAATATCTGGAGCGTCCCGAAGCTTTTGCAGGTTCGCGCATCATTCAGGAAAACAACCTGACACAGCTTGTGGCCGACGTGAATCGTGTGGAGCGCGAAGAGCGTATCCGCGAGGAGGTCGAAAAGCAGGAGATCCTGCAAAAGGAAACGGTGACCGAGGTGGTGACCGAGACCGTAAAGGAGCTTAAGAAAGCGGCGCCCGAGATCCGTATTGAGGAGCGGCCGGCAGAGCGTCTTTCTCTGGTACATAAATCCCAGGAGAGCACCATCGATGAGGAGATCATCGAGGAGCTCATGGAACAAAACCGCAGGATCGAGCAGCAGAATCAGCGCATCGACACCATTGTGACAAACAATCAGACAGAGACAAAGACCATTGTAAACAACACGCAGACAAATACCGTGTATCAGCAGAACAACAACATGCAGGAGGCCGTAAGACTCGGCCTGCAGGGACAGATGGATGCGATCACGGAAAAGGTATATAACAAGCTTTCCAAGAGACTCGCAAACGAAAAGATCCGAAGGGGGCTGTAAAACATGAGTTTATTTGACGAATTAAAGCGTCTCGGCGGAGCGGTGCCAAAGGCCATCCTCTTTGTGCAAAAGCCGTATCAGCCCGGGGACGACGTGACAAAAAACACCAATATCAATCAGAATATTCAGGCGCTTCGCATGGTGACAAAGGCCGGAAAATCCAGCTCCATCGCAAAGCGTATGGCAAAGATGAAGCCCGGACAGGTGGTGGGACTCTCAACCATCGGCTCCAACATCGCATCGGGCGAGGCCATGGATATTCAGGTGGCGACCGGACTTGCGGCGGCAAACTTCCTTCGCTTTCCGGTGCAGTACAACCCCTCGAGTATTTCCATCCACGCCAGTGCCGGCAGCTTCCCCGACTACCGTGCCATGGGAGATTCCGGTCAGAAGCAGTACACCATGGTAGAAAGAGAGGCGACCACCTACATGGACGTGCAGCTTCTCTTTGAGGATATCAACTATCAGGATGCGTTCATGACCGAAAACCTGAACCCCACCGCGGGCAATGTGGTGGATATGATCGGTCAGGGTATACGGACGGCCATGGATGATATGCACAGTATCAAGGCTCAGGTGGAAGGCCTGATCGCCATGCTCTTGCATGAAAAGACCAGGCGCGTGGTGTTCTTCTGGTCGCAGATGTTCTTCCACGGCGAAGTCGAGAGTGTGGACGCGACCTACACTATGTTCAACAAACTCGGAGATCCCATCAAGGCGAATGTCAACCTGACGATCCGCCAGGCAGCTTCGGGAGATGAGTATAAATCAGACGAGGAATATTGGGATAAGGCATACAAGCAAGTGTTTAAGGAAACCGGTATGGTTTCAAGCGCTTCAAAAATGGTAGACAGATTATTCGGATCGTAAGCAGGCAGATGAGGTAAGTTATGGCAGTTTCAGATCTCTTTAAAAATGGATTGGCGGATATCACGGGGACCGTTGAAAAAGCAACGATCTATATTTGTGATAAAGCAATTGAAGATGTGAATAAAGAGGCGTCTGTGGTGCCGAACGCAAGCAGCTCGTCTACCGTTCCCGTGGGCGGTGTTGCGGGACAGTATGTCAACCAGGCTGCCGACAAGGCAAAGGAAAGTGCTAAGGATGCCGTAAAGGATGCGGTGGATGACCAGTTGACCGAGTATGCGGCGCTGGCCGGGATCAAGACGAACAGCGTTCTTGACAAGGACAAGACCATCGACTACAACCGTGAATTTACGGTACAGTTTAACCCGTCCACCATGCAGCTGACAGCAAGAAAATATGCCGACAAGGACTTGTCAGAATTTGAAAGCCAGAAGAAGGATGCCACCCAGAAGGAGGCTTCCATCAAAAAGGCGGCAACCTTCCCGGATATGACCTTTTCCGTGACGCTGATCTTCCAGCGCGTGGTGGCGGAGGAGGCCTTCACGCAGGATACCATGTTTAAGAGTCTGTCGACCCTCGGCACGGCGGCAGTCCGCGGGATCTTCAATGCGGCGACCGGCGGCTTCGAGACTGTGCAGAACATGGTGGAAGGTTTTGTGGGGATCATCAGAAACAAGAACACAAGGCAGATCTGCTTTCAGTGGAACAATATGCGCTACGAGGGAGCCTTAAACTCTGTGCGCTCAAAATATACAATGTTCAATCTGTACGGACAACCGATCCGCGGCGAGGTGCAGCTGGTGATCCGTCTTTGTGATATGCAGGTAAACGACCGTGACATGGGCTACTGGCAGGATGCCTACAATGCGGCCTTCGGCTACAGCAAGACTGCGTCCGGCGCCTACGGCACTTTAAAGAATATTGCCAGCGGCATCAGTTCGGCTGCATCTGCCGTGACAACGGCAGCGGGTACCCTTGCGACCATCGGCAGCCAGATCGGCGGTATGGCGGCATCTACCTATTCTTCGCTGTTCGGCGATGATCCGGGAGATCAGATCGCTCACGATATGAAGAAGCAGTGGATGGAGCAAAAGTCCAAGGAGCTCGACGATCAGCTCGATCAGGAGGAGCAGGTTGAAAGAAAAGCAAAGAAAGAACGGTCCTTTAAGTCCGGACATACCAACGATCGTCGGCTTGTGATCGACGAGGATGCGCGCGAGGACGAGCAGCTTTTGCGTGATTACGAAAAGGATCACGACAGAGGCGGACGTAATTTCGATTTCGGCATCCCCGGCCAGGAGGTCGAGGATGTGGAGAATGAGGATGGAGGATCCTCGAGCAGCGATACGCCCGCAAGCAAAGACGGCAATAATAACGGAAACAATGGTGACAACGGCGGCGGAGACGGAGACGGCAGCGGATCGGATGACACGAAGGACAGCTCCGGGCAGGAAGAAAAACCCTATGACGAGAGGCTCCATGATGCCGAGCAGAATTTAAAAGATGCCGAGCAGGAGCTGGAAGATAAGCAAAAGGCCTACGATGAAGCCATGGCAGCCATCGAGGCTGCGAGAAAAGCAAGAGAAGAGGCGCAGAACAACGCCGATGAAAAGCTTGCCGACTTAAACGAGAAGCGTGCGGCCGAGGAAGCCGCAAAGCAGGCGCTTGCGGACGCGGAGGAGCGTCGCGACCAGGCACAGGAAAACTATGACAATGCCGAGAAGACGTACGAGGATGCCGAGGATGCCTATGACCAGGCGAGAGAGGCATGGGAGGACGCCCAGAGAGCATTGGAGGAAGCCATCGCCGAGCAGCGTGACTGCACCGCAGAGCGTGAGGCGGCGCAGAAGGCGTTTGAGGAAGCGGAAAAGAGAAGAAAAGAGCTCGAGGCTTTAGCAGAGGAACAGAAAAAGAACCTTCCGCAGGAGAGCGAGGCTGAGTTAAGAGAGCGACAGGCGAAGCTTGAAGCAGAACTCGAGGAGCTCTCCAAGCAGTATGACGCCGCCGAAGAACGCGTGTCGAATGCGCTTGACAATTACAACGAAAAGAGACGTGAGCTCGAAGAGGCGAAGCAGAAGCTGGCAGATTTCGAGAGCACGGAAGCATATCAGGAATACAAAGAGAAGCTTGAAGCTTACGAGGCGGCTTATCAGGAGCTGCAGGATGCGCAGGCAGTTCTCGATGATGCCCAGACCAAGTT
>CACZPL010000052.1 GCA_902783015.1 uncultured Lachnospiraceae bacterium | reverse complement strand
GGTGGGAGTCCTGACACAGTACAGACCGCTCAGACTTAATCAGCATATTGGAATCGGTATTCCATGGGATTTGGACAGAAATATCGGGGGAGTAACTGTTCTGCCGCCTTATGAGACCAGCACCAATAGCCAGTGGTACACAGGTACCGCAAATGCCATATATCAAAATATGGAGTACATCGACTACTACAATCCGGATTATGTGCTGATCCTGTCGGGTGACCACATATATAAGATGGATTACGAGGTCATGCTGGACTATCACAAGACCAGCAAGGCCGACATTACACTTGCAACCTATCAGGTGCCGATCGAGGAGGCAAGCCGTTTCGGCGTGGTGATCACGGACGACACGGGATGTATCCAGGAATTTGAGGAAAAACCCGCAAATCCGCGTTCGAACAAGGCATCCATGGGTATATACATCTTCAGCTGGAAAGTGCTGAAGGAGGCGCTGACCGCGTTAAAGGATCAGCCGTCCTGCGACTTCGGAAAGCACATTATCCCCTATTGCCACGAGAGAGGCAGCAAGATCTGTGCTTACGATTACAAGGGATATTGGAAAGATGTCGGAACCTTAGGCTCCTACTGGGAGGCAAACATGGAGCTCGTGGATATCATCCCGGAATTCAACCTCTATGAGGAGTTCTGGAGAATCTACACCAAGAGCGACGTGCTTCCGCCTCAGTACATTGATCCGGAAGGATCGGTGACCGAGAGTATCGTGGGCGAAGGAACCGAGGTATACGGAACAATTGAGCACTCTGTGGTCGGCTCGGGCGTGACCATCGGAAAGGGCGCCGTGGTGAAGGATTCCATCATCATGAACGGTGCCGTGATCGGAGACGGTGCCGTGGTTGACAAGGCCATCATCGCAGAGGGTGTCAAGATCGGAAAGAAAGCCGAGCTCGGTGTGGGCGAGGAAGCGGAAAACGAATACGCGCCTCACATCTATTCCTTCGGACTGGTGACGATCGGCGAGAACTCCGTCATTCCGGATGGCGTGAAGATCGGCAAGAATGTTGCCATCTTCGGCGAGACAACCTTGGACGAATATCCGGGCGGAGAATTAAAGAGCGGATCAAGCATCATAAAGGAGGGTGAGTAGCATGAGAGCGATCGGAATCATACTTGCCGGCGGCGGAAGCAACCGCATGGGAGAACTGTCCGCAAAGCGTGCAGTGGCAGCAATGCCCATCGTTGGTAGCTATCGTGCCATCGACTTCACACTTTCCAATATGACAAATTCGCATATACAGAAGGTGGCAGTATATACGCAGTACAACTCGCGTTCATTAAACGAGCATTTGAACTCATCAAAATGGTGGGACTTCGGAAGAAAGCAGGGAGGCTTATACCTCTTTACACCGACCATCACGGCGACCAACAGTTATTGGTATCAGGGAACCGCGGATGCACTTTATCAGAACATCAACTTCCTGAAATCGGCGCATGAGCCCTATGTGGTGATCGCATCCGGCGACGGTGTGTACAAGCTCGATTACAACAAGGTACTCGAGGAGCACATTGCAACGGGCGCGGATATCACCGTGGTATGCAAGGATATCAATCCCGAGGATGACGATATCAACCGTTTCGGCGTGTTAAAGCTTGCGGATGACGGCAGAGTGATCAGCTTGGAGGAAAAACCGCTTGTAGCCGAGACTAATACCGCATCCATCGGAGTCTATGTCGTTAGACGCCGTCAGCTGATCGAGCTTTTGGAGGCTTGTGCGGCTGAGGGAAGAAAGGACTTTGTATCGGATATCCTGGTGCGTTACAAGAACGTTAAGAAGATCTACGCATACAAGCTTGACTCCTACTGGCGCAATATCGGAACCATTGATTCCTACTATAAGACCAACATGGATTTCTTAAAGAAGGATATCAGGGATTACTTCTTCCGTGAGCATCCGGATGTATATTCCAAGGTGGAGGATCTTCCGCCGGCAAAATACAACAAGGATGCGGTTGTTTCCAACAGCCTGATCGCCAGCGGAAGCATCATCAACGGAACCGTAGAGGACTCCATCCTCTTTAAAAAGGTTTACATCGGCAACAACTGTGTGATCAAGAATTCGATCATCTTGAACGATGTACACATCGGAGACAATTGTTACATTGAAAACTGCATCGTTGAGAGCAGGGATACCTTGAGAGCAAACACGGTTCACACCGGTGATCCGGATCAGATCAAGGTGATCGTAGAAAAGAATTTCAGATATGCATTATAAAAAGAAACACCATGTACAAATGAGGAGGAGCTAGTTATGCAGATTACCGACGTACGAGTACGCAAAGTGACAAAAGAAGGAAAGATGAGGGCTGTGGTATCCATTACCATCGATGATGAGTTCGTGGTACACGATATCAAGGTGATCGAGGGTGATAAGGGCCTGTTCATCGCCATGCCGAGCCGTAAGGCTTCGGACGGTGAATACCGTGATGTGGCGCACCCCATCAATTCCGTGACAAGGGAGAAGATTCAGTCACTGATACTTGAAAAGTATAAAGAGGCTGAGGACGCTCCGGAAGAGTAAAGAAAAAGCGAGAGAAGGGGCTGCTTCGGCAGCCCTTTCTTCGGTTAGAAAGGATGCATCGATGGAAGATGAACTTTATGTGACCGTCACCGACCTGATCGAAAAGATGAATCTGGTGAATCACACACCGGAGATCGATACGGACAGGATCCTGATCAGGGATCCGAACATGAACCGTCCGGCCGTGCAGCTGGCGGGCTTTTTCGAGCATTTCGACGCGGCGCGCATTCAGATCTGCGGAAATGTGGAATATGCCTACATCGCGAATATGCACACGCGGGAGGAAAACATCGAGATCTTTGACAAGATGTTTGCGTTTCACATCCCCTGCCTGATCTTCTGCAGAAATCTGCAGCCCTACGATTTCATCATCGAGGAGGGAAAAAAGTTCGGCGTTCCGATCCTGACGGATAAATCGGAGACAACCTCGGATTTCGTCCATGAGGTTGTGAAGTGGCTCCATGTGGAGATGGCACCGACCACCACGATCCATGCGGTTCTGGTGGATGTATACGGTGAGGGAGTGCTGATCACCGGAGATTCCGGCATCGGTAAGAGCGAAGCGGCACTGGAGCTGATCCGGCGCGGACACCGTCTGGTATCGGATGACGTGGTGGAGATCAAGAAGGTTTCCGCGGAGACACTGGTCGGAACGGCCCCGGATATCACAAGGCACTATATCGAGCTTCGCGGTATCGGTATCATCAACGTAAAGCAGATGTTCGGCGTGGAGTGTGTAAAGCAGACGCAGAGCATCGATCTGGTCATCAACCTGGAGGAGTGGGACAAGGATGCAAATTATGACCGCCTGGGTTTGGAGGAACAGTACACCGAGATCCTGGGCAACAAGGTGGTCAGCCACAACATCCCGATCCGTCCGGGTCGAAATATCGCTGTGATCGTGGAGAGTGCCGCGGTCAATAACCGTCAGAAGAAGATGGGTGAAAATGCGGCACAGGAATTCTACAACCGTATCACGGAAAATATGCAAAAACAGATGGAAAAAAACAGAGAGGTGAACTAAGATGGCAAAATACTTATTTGGCGTGGATATCGGCGGTACGACGGTTAAGATCGGACTTTTCTCCGATGCGGGAGAACTCCTGGAAAAGTGGGAGATCACAACCCGTACGGACGAAGGCGGTAAATATATCCTCGGGGATATCGCGGATGCGGTAAACGGAAAGCTTGTGGAAAAGGGTATCTCCACGGATGATGTGCTGGGAATCGGCATGGGTGTGCCCGGCCCGGTGAAGGAAGACGGCACGGTGCTCCGCTGCGTGAACCTCGGCTGGGGCGTTTTCAACTGTGCAGAGGAGCTTGAAAAGCTGACCGGTTTCCCGGTAAAGGCCGGCAACGACGCCAATATGGCGGCTATGGGTGAAGCCTGGATGGGCGGCGGCAAGGGCTATGACAATGTGGTCATGGTGACGCTCGGCACCGGTGTGGGCGGCGGTATCATCCTGGGCGGACGCATGCTGTACGGAACCAACGGCGCCGGCGGTGAGATCGGCCATATGACGGTGAATGACGCAGAGACGGATGTGTGTGGCTGCGGCAGAAAGGGTTGTCTGGAGCAGTACACCTCGGCAACCGGAATCGTAAGGCTTGCAAACCAGACGCTGAACAATACGGACAGACCCTCGAGCCTCCGAAGCGTGCAGTACGTGAGCGCAAAGGAAATCTTTGATGCGGCAAAGAACGGCGACGATCTCGCCATGGAGCTTGTGGAAAACCACGGCAAGGT